>JBDUBS010000606.1:0-17808 GCA_040003875.1 Acidimicrobiia bacterium
GTCCTGGCGCAGCACGGAACGGAGCCCGGTGGCGAACGTCAGGCCGGCCGGCTCGTTGATCTGGATCTGGTTGACCTTCGGGAACACGTACTCGACCGGGTCCTCGATGGTCATGACGTTCATGTCTGGCCGGTTGATCTCGTTGAGCGTGGCGTAGAGGGTGGTGGTCTTGCCGCTGCCGGTCGGGCCGCTGACGATCACCATGCCGAAGGGCGACTGCACGATGCGCGAATACCGCTTGGAGAGCGTGGCCGACATCCCGAGTTCGCTCAGGCGGTAGAGCGACCGGGTGCGGTCGAGCAACCGCAGCACCGTCTTCTCGCCCCAGATGGTGGCGGTGGTGGAGACGCGGACGTCGAGGCCGCGGCCGTCGATGGTGGCCTCGAACTGACCGTCCTGCGGGCGCCGCCGTTCGACGATGTTCATCTCCGCCATGATCTTGATCCGGCTCACGAGCGCCGGTCCCATGTCCATGGGAAGTGACAGCACTTCGATCAACGCGCCGTCGACCCGGAACCGAACGCGCACCTCCGTGTCGGTCGGTTCGATGTGCACGTCGGACGCGCGGTCGCGCAGAGCCTGCGTGAGGATCTTATTGACGACCTGGATGACCGGAGCGTCGTCGTCGATGGTGCCGATGCTCTCGACCGCGGCTGCGAGTTCGGCAGCGGCGTCGCTCACCGCGAACGCCTCGATGTCGGTTCCTACCTCGGAGAGCGCCCGGTAGGTCTGGTTCACGCGCGACCGCACGTGCGACGGCAGGCCGAGCAGGAGGGTCACACTCGTGACCGGCAGGGTCTGGAGCAGCTCGAGCAGCTCCGGGTCGAACGGGTCGGCCACGACGACGTTGAGCGTGCCTTCATCGACGCTGAATGGGAAGACCTCGAACGAGTGGGCCTCGTGCTGCGACAACATCCGGGTCGCCTCGGGCTGAGCCGGGTGCTCACGGATGTCGACGACCGCGATGCCGGCCTGCTCGCTGACCGCACGGGCGAGGGTGATCTCGTCGATGAGTCCGTCGGCGAGGAGGGTGTCGCCGATCCGGCGCGTCGGTGCCCGCTCCACCGCATCGTCGACGGCCGCCCGGTTGGCCCAGCCGTGGTCGACGAGGATGTCGCCGAGCCGAGGGCGATCGGTGTCGATGGTCAGATCGGGCTGGAGTCGCGCGCGCACGCCGAGTGTCGCTACCGCCGGTCCCCGACGCTTGAGCGCCATCAGCTGATCACGGCGCGCGCCGCCGCGCCCCAAGGTGTCCGAATCATCCCAGTCCCAACCCGAAAGTTCAGAAGGGGCAAAGGGTACTCAGGGAGAAAAAGGAATTGAACCCCCCGAACACGAATGATTCGGAAAACCCAGGTGATAACTCCGCCATTTTGGGGAACCGTGTCGGTGTCTACGGCGGGATAGTCCTCTGTTGTCGGGTCTTTCGGGTGCCGGACGACCCGAACCTCGGGCCCAGACGCGTCAGACGATGGAGTAGACCACGGCGTCCTGCACGGCCTCGCCGACCCGCAACCGCCGGCGAAGGATGCCTTCCCGGAGCGCGCCGACCCGCTCGGCGACCGCCTGGCTGGGGCCGTTGTCGACCGCGGCGAGGATCTCGATCCGGCCGAGGTTCAGTTCGGTCAGCCCGAAGTCGCTCACGAGGCGGGCGGCCCGGGTGACGTACCCGTGGCCCTCCTGCGAGGTCCGGATCCAGTACCCGAGATTCGCCCACTGGTTGAGGCGGTCGATCCCGTTGATGCCGACCGAGCCGAGCAGTGCGCCCGTCGCCACCTCGCGCATGACGAACTGGAACTCCTGGCCGTCGCTGAACGCGCGCGAGGCGCGTCGTACCCACTCTGCCGCGTCGACCTCGTTGTACGCAGGGTGGGCCCACGCCATCCAGGGGAGCAGCGAGTCGATCGATTCGCGGATCGCGAAGTAGAGCTCGGTGGCATCGGTCCGGCGGGGCGGCCGGAGTTCCACGACGTCGTCGGTCAATCGCAATGCCCGCACCATTTCGCCAGTCTTTCGCGTGCGCGGCGCTCCGGTGGTGAGTCAACATGGCAGATGCGTCGGATCCTCGCCGGAATGCTCTCGATCGCCCTGATGACGGGCGGGATCGCGACCGGCACCATCACCGCGGCCGCGGCCGTGACCCGACCGCCCACGCCCTCGGGTGCGCCGTACTGGCCGGGCTGGGACATCGCGCGGGGGATCGCCGTCGCGCCGGACGGGACCGGTGGGTTCGTGCTCGACGGGTTCGGAGGCCTGCACGGCTTCGGTCTCGCCGGTCACGGGGCTCCGGGCGTGCCGAGCGGTTCGCCGTATTGGGCGGGGCGCGACCTCGCGCGCGGCGTCGCGCTGCGGGACCGCACGAGTGGCTACGTGGTCGACGCCTACGGCGGGGTGCATCCGTTCGGTGGTGCGCCTGCGATCTCACCGTCGACGCCCGTGCAGTACCACCCCGGGCTCGACATCACCCGCGGGATCAGCCTGAGTCCGGATCGGACCGGCGCGTACGCCGTGGAGCAGGACGGAAGGATCCGCCGGATCGGGTTCGGTGGAGCCAAGGCGCCGGTGCCGTTGAGCTTCCCGCTACGCCTGTCGCCGCCTCTGGGCGCCGACCTCGCCGTGCTCACCAACGGCAGCGGCGGGTTCGTGCTCGACGGGTATGGGGCGCTGCACCACGTCGGCGTCCCCAGCATGGTCCCGGTCGGGCCGCAGGCCGCCTGGAACGGTTTCGACATCGCGCGAGGCGTGGCGCTGCTCCCGGATTCCTCGGGCGGGTTCGTGCTCGACGGCTACGGCGGGATCCATGGCTTCGCCCTGGGGAATGGCGCGCCGCAACTCAACTACTCGACCTTCATGGGCGGCCTCGCCAATCCGTGGGACCTCGCCTTCAGCCCCGACGGATGGGTCGTGTACACCGAACGCCCGAACGGCATCTCCGCCGCACGCAGCGACGGTTCCGCCCGCCGCCTGCTGAACCGGCCGGCCGATCTCCTCGTGGCGTCGGAGGCCGGAGCGATGGGGCTCGCGATGGACCCGAACTTCGCGAGCAACCGGAGGATCTACGTGTGCTTCGCGTCGCGGGTACCCGGGCGGACCGACGACGTGCGCCTCGCTCGCTTCGTCGTCAACGCCGACTGGACCGCGCTGACCAACCGCAAGGACCTGATGACCGGCGCGCCCATCAATCCGGTGGGCGATGCCGGTCGACACTCGGGGTGCCGGCCGCGCTTCGGCCCCGACGGATACCTCTGGATCGGGACCGGAGACTCCGCGGTCGGCACCGTTCCCCAAGATTTGCACTCGCTCGGCGGCAAGATCCTGCGCATCGACACCAACGGCGTGCCCGCGCCCGACAACCCCGTGCACGCGGTCTTCGGCGACCCTCGGATCTTCAGCTACGGGCATCGCAACGTGCAGGGCCTCGCCTTCTCACCGGCCGAACCCGCCTGGCACGGGATCTCGATCGAGCACGGTCCGGGCATCGACGACGAGGCGAACCGGTTGGTGCCCGGCAACTTCGGTTGGGATCCGGTCCCCGGATACAACGAGTTGGTTCCCATGACCGACCTCACCAAGTTCCCGAACGCGGTGCCTGCGGTGTGGTCGTCGGGCGATCCGACGATCGCGCCGTCCGGGGCCGCATTCCTGACCGGCGCCCGATGGCGATCGTGGCGGAACTCCGTCGCGGTCGGCGTGCTGAAGGGCATGCAGCTGCGCATTCTGCTCATGCGCACCGACGGTTCGGTGCGCGCGACCGTGGTGCGCGGCTCGTTCGGCGTACGGCTGCGAACACCGGTGGTGGGACCCGACGGCAACCTGTACGTGACCACCGACAACCGACCGGGCGGCGACATCATCATGCGGGTCACCCCCAACTAGGACGCGCGACACATCGTTCGTGCAGGTCGACCCGCGTGACTTCTCGATAACCTCCAGACCGTGGCCGACCAGGCGGAGTTCGCAGATCTTGCGATGCCCTTCATGTCCGGTCTCTACGCGGCCGCGTTGCGTATGACGCGGAACCCATCCGATGCCGAGGACCTCGTGCAGGAGACCTACCTCCGGGCCTACCGCGGCTTCAACGGTTTCAAGGCCGGGACCAACCTGAAGGCCTGGCTCTACAAGATCCTCACCAACACCTTCATCAACACCTACCGAGCCAAACAACGCCGGCCGCAGCAGGAGACCCTCGACGACGTCGAGGACTTCTACCTCTATCGGCGTATCGGTGGCCTCGAAGCCGTGGCCGCGGAACGTGGACCCGAGGCCGAAGTGCTCGATTCGATCCCGGACGCCTCGATCAAGGAAGCGCTCGAGGACCTGCCGGAGCAGTTCCGGATGGCGGTGCTGCTCGCGGATGTCGAGGGATTCTCCTACAAGGAGATTGCCGAGATCATGGAGGTGCCGATCGGTACCGTCATGAGTCGACTGCACCGGGGAAGAAAGCAGCTGCAAACCCGGTTGTGGGATCTCGCCACCGAGCGAGGGCTGGTGCCGAGCGGGTCGACGCCCGCCGGGCGATAACGGACCGGAATCGGAGACGATGGACTGCGACGGCGCGATACATCGGGTGTATCACTATCTCGACGGCGAGATGACGGTGTGGAAGCGCCGGGCGATCAAGCGCCACCTCGACGACTGTCCTCCGTGTGCCGAGGGATTCGAGTTCGAGATCGAGATCCGTCGGGTGATCGCGGTGTCTTGCTCGGAAGAAGCCCCGGCGGCGTTGCGTCACCGGATCGGTCAGGCCCTCGGCCTCGAGTGATTCCAGCCCGCGAGGCGGGCGGATTCCAGGGGCGGATTCCACGTCGGGCGGAGTTGCCGGACGCGTCGACGCGGCCTCTACGATGGCCGGGCCCATCGGATCTCGCATCAACCGGATCTCAGGAGAACGCCGTCGTGTCGAAGCTCACCTCACCGCTCCGAAGCCTGGCGCTCCTCGCCGTGCTCACGGTGGTGGCCGCCGGGTGCGACAAGGACGCGGCCCAGCCGTGGCACTACTGGCTGGCCCCGGTGCTCGTGCTGAGCGCCATCGGTCTCGTGTTCGTCGGAATGCCGCTCGCTTACTACCTCAAGGTGTGGCGACTCAAGCACCGAGGTCGCTGATCCCGATGGGCGCGCCGGCCGGGCCCGGGAACGGACCCGAGCCGATCGACTGGCGCCTCGCGGAACGCATCGCGCGCGCCGTCGCCGGTCGCGATGCCTTCGCCGACTCCTATCTCTCCGCGTCCCTGCGCC
The DNA here is from genome assembly GCA_040003875.1 of Acidimicrobiia bacterium. GTDB lineage: Bacteria > Actinomycetota > Acidimicrobiia > IMCC26256 > JAENVU01 > JAENVU01. The sequence continues at coordinate 5,236 of JBDUBS010000606.1, forward strand.
GTGACTTCGCCGCGGCCACCACCGAGGCCGAGGTTGCCGTCGCCGAGTTCACGGGCCTCTCCTCGCCGGGTCGTGCCGTCGCCGAAGTGGTCGATCGAGGAGGGTGGATCTCCGCCAACGTCCGGTCGATGCGGCGGATGCTGGAGCCGCTCACCGATCGCATGGCCGCGAAGATCGCCCGCAACCCACTCGCTCCCGTCGGACGGCGCGTCGCAGGTACCGAACTCGGTGTGCTGTTGGGCTATGTCGCGCAGCGGGTGTTGGGTCAGTACGACCTCCTGGTGCCGGACGACGACGGGTCACCCACGGACGACCGCGTCTATTACGTCGGGGCGAACGTGCTCGGTCTCGAGAAGCGATTCGCGTTCCGGCCCGGCGACTTCCGGCTGTGGATCGCGCTGCACGAGGTGACGCACCGGGCCCAGTTCACCGGCGTGCCGTGGTTGCGGGAGTACTTCCTGGCCCAGGTGCACGAGTTGGTCGGCGGCATCGATCCCGATCCCGGCATGGTCTTCGCGGCGATCGGACGCGCGGCCGACGCGATGCGCCAGGGCAAGAGCCCGGTGGGCGAACGTGGTCTCGTCGGCCTGTTCGGCAACGACGAGCAGCAGCAGGCCATGGACCGCATGCAAGCCCTCATGTCGCTGCTCGAGGGGCATGGCAACGCGGTGATGAACCAACTCGGCGCCCAGATGCTCGACGGCCAGGAACGGATGGCGTCGGTGCTCTCGGCACGGCGCAATGCCCGAGGCGTCAGCGCGCTGCTCCAGCGGATCATGGGACTCGAGATGAAGATGCGCCAGTACGAAGTGGGCGAGGCGTTCGTTGACGCGGTGACCGACCGGGCCGGCTTCCGCGCGCTCGATGCGGCGTGGCAGGGACCCGAGTTCTTGCCGACGATGCCCGAACTCACCGCACCCGACGATTGGTTGACGCGTGTCGGCCGCGTCCACTCCGGCTGAGCCCTCCGGGTCTCCGGGACGTGCGGACCCCGCCGATTTCTCCGGGCTGACGCGGCCGGTGGTGGTCGCGTGCTCCGGGGGCGCGGATTCGATCGGCCTGCTCGTCCTCGCGGCGGACGCGGGGTTGGTACCGACCGCGGTGTACGTCGACCACGGCTTGCGCGCCGACAGTGCGGCCGATGCCGACGTGGTGACTGCCGCAGCGCGCGATCTCGGGGTCGAGTGGCGGGTCGTGCGCGTGGAGGTGACACCGGGCGGCAACCTGGAGGCCCGGGCCCGAACGGCTCGCTATGCGGCGCTCCACGACGCGCGGCGCGCCCTCGGTGCCACCGCGATCCTCGTGGGTCACACTGCGGACGATCAGGCCGAGACTGTGCTGCTGAACCTGTTGCGGGGGTCGGCGAGCGCCGGACTCGCGGGAATGGCCCCGCGACGAGGTCCGGTCGCTCGCCCGCTCCTCGCGGTCCGTCGCGCCGAGGTGCGCGCGGTGGCTGCGAGCCGAGGACTGTCCGTGGTGGACGATCCGACCAACGCCGACACGCGATGGCGACGCGCGTGGATCCGCCACGACGTACTCCCGCTACTCGAGCGGGGCTCGCAGCGTGACTTGGTGCCGATTCTGACCAGGCAGGCCGAGGTGTTCCGGGCCGAGAGCGACTTCCTCGACGGCCTGGGTGACGAACTGCTCGGCGCCGCGTCGGACCCGAGCGCCGACGGCTTGGCGGTCGACCCGATGCGGTCCGCGCCCGAGGTCGTCGTGCGGCGCGCGGTGCGGCGCTGGGTCGGCTCGCCGCCGCCGTCGGCCGACGAGGTCGAGCGCATCGTCGCCGTGGTGCGCGGCGACCGTGTCGCATGCGAGTTGTCAGGTGGGCGACGGGTTCGGCGGACGGCGGGACGGGTGCAGATCGACGACCCGCGCCAACTACCGTGAGGCCCATGCTCGATCCGCACATCGGCGAGACGATCGTGTCCGCCGAGGCATTGCGGACCCGCGTGCAGGAACTCGGTGCCCAGATCAGCGCCGACTACGAGGGTCGGCCACCGTTGCTGGTCGGTATCCTCAAGGGCGCGTTCATGTTCATGAGCGACCTATCGCGCGACATCGACCTCACGGTCGAGTTCGATTTCATGGCGGTGTCGTCGTACGGATCGGCCACCCGATCGTCCGGCGTGGTCCGGATCATCAAAGACCTCGACCTCGATCTCACCGATCGACACGTGATCATCGTCGAGGACATCGTCGATTCGGGACTCACCCAGACCTACCTGCGCCGCACACTCCAAGCCCGGGATCCGGCGTCGCTCGAGGTATGCACGCTGCTCCTCAAAGAGGGCCAGCAGAAGAGCGATCCGGACCTGCGTTACGTCGGGTTCCCGATCCCGCCGAAGTTCGTGATCGGGTACGGCCTCGACGTGAACGAGCGCTATCGGAACCTCGATCACATCGTCGAATATCTTCCCTGAGTCCGCGAACCGAGAATCGAGTGGAGCACGTGGAATCACCCGAGGTGGATCTCGATCGGATCGCCCGCGCGGTGCGGGAGATCCTGATCGCGGTGGGCGAGGACCCCGACCGGGACGGGCTCGTCAAGACCCCCGACCGGGTGGCGCGCATGTACGAGGAGATCTTCTCGGGCCTCCGCGAGGATCCGGCCCGCCACCTCACGGTCACCTTCGAAGCCGGTCACGACGAGATGGTGATGGTGCGGGACATCCCCATCTACTCCGCGTGTGAGCACCACCTCGTGCCGTTCCACGGCGTCGCGCACGTCGCGTACATCCCCGGCGACGATGGTCGGCTCACCGGACTCTCGAAGCTGGCCCGCCTCGTCGAGGGCTACGCCCGGCGGCCCCAGGTCCAGGAGCGGCTCACCTCGCAGGTGGCCGACGCCATGATGGCCACCCTGAACCCGAAGGGCGCGTTCGTCGTCATCGAGTGCGAGCACCTCTGCATGTCGATGCGCGGAGTCCGCAAACCGGGAACCCTCACCGTGACGTCCGCGGTGCGAGGGATCTTCAAGGCCAATCCGGCGACCCGGGCCGAGGCCATGGCGCTCATCGGCCCACCCCGCTCGCGCGGCTGACGCCGGTTTGGTGCCCGGAGTGGGCACGAGTGCCATTTCCCGCCGAATCCGGGGCGATATTCCGGTCGCGGCCTCGATCAGCTCGGGCGGGTGGCCTGTACCATCACGGCCTTGATGTTCCGGTGGACGACGATCGCAGGGCCGGTCATGGGTGTGGTGAACGTCACCCCTGACTCCTTCTCGGATGGTGGTCGCTTCTACGCGCCCGCCGACGCCATCGCCCACGGCATCGAACTCGCGCGTGCGGGCGCGGCGGTCGTGGACGTGGGTGGCGAGTCCACCCGGCCCGGCGCCGAACCGGTCGACGTGAGTACCGAGTGCGACCGCGTGATTCCGGTCATCCGCGGGCTGCGCGAGGCGATCTCGATCCCCATCAGTGTCGACACCACCAAGTCGGAAGTGGCGGCGCGCGCGATCGAGGCCGGCGCGGCGATCGTGAACGACGTCTCGGCCGGCACCCTCGACGACGACATGTTGCGCGTCGTCGCCGAGTCCGGCGCGGGGTACGTCGCGATGCACATGCAGGGCGAACCCCGCTCGATGCAGACCAATCCGCAGTACCACGACGTCGTGGCCGAGGTCGTGGCCTTTCTCGCCGTTCGCCTCGATGCGGCGCGCGCCGCCGGCATCGCCGAGGATGCGTTGATGGTCGATCCCGGAATCGGCTTCGGCAAGACGATCGACCACAACCTGACGCTCCTGGCCAACCTCGACAAACTCATCGCGGGTTTGGGCATCCCGCTTTTGGTGGGCACGTCGCGTAAGGCCTTCCTCGGGAAGATCGTCGGCGTCGACACGCCCTCGGCGCGAGACGATGCAACCTTGGCCACGGTCATGTGGGCGCTCGAGCGGGGCGCCTCGATGGTGCGGGTGCACGACGTGCAAGGTTCGGTACAGGTGGCAGCAGTGCTCGGAGCTTTGGCGCGTGCGACGGTGGCGCGCCGGGAGGTGGTGGAGTCGAAATGACGACGTTGCGAGGTCGGTGGGCCCAAGGGCTCGAGCCGCGGATGTTCTGCTGGATCATCAAGGACCGTTTGGCCGCCTCGGAGCGGCCGGGTGGTTTCGCGCGCAACCACCGCAAGATCCGTCGCCAGGAGGAGTTGATCTGGTTGGCCCAGCAGGGCTTCACGCGGGTCATCTCACTGCTCGACTCGCCGCACAACCTCCACGCATACGGCGAGGCCGGCATCGCGTGCGAGCACGTCCCGATCGGTCGCCACGACGAACTGCCGGACCGGCTGCCGTTCATCTACGAATCTATCGCCCGTCGGCTCGACAAGTCGGACGAGCGGATCCTGCTCCACCACGAAGAGTTCGGGGACCGCCTGATCGGCGTGCTCGCGGGGTACCTCCTGTATTCGGGACTGGTCGACGAAGGACCGCACGCGACCCTGCTCATCGAGCGACTCACGAGCCGCGAACTGGGTGCCGTCGGCCGCGAGATCGTGTCCATCACCGTTGCGGACCGCATCGTGCGCGGGCGTGCCCCGCGCGTCCCCGGAGCCTGAGTGGGGACGATCCTCGTCCAGGGTCTCGAGATCCTCGGGGTCCATGGGGTACTCCCGGAAGAACAGACGCGCGCGCAACCATTCGCGGTCGACCTCGAACTCGAGGCCGACCTCGACCCGGCCGGTCGCAGCGACCGGCTCGAGGACACCATCGACTACGGCGCGGTCATCGACGCGACGGTGCGGGTGGTCCAGACCGAGCGGTATCAACTGATCGAGCGGTTGGCGGCCCGGATCGTGGCGGTGTGTCGTGAGGACGAGCGGGTCACGGCGGCCACGGTGACGGTCCGGAAGCTCCGACCACCGGTGCCGGCGGCGGTCGAGTACGTCGGCGTGCGCATCACGGGCTGAACCGGTGGACCAGGCTGACCGATGAGTCGCTCGTACCTCGGGATCGGATCGAATCTCGGTGACCGGTTGGGCTACCTCCAACTCGCACTCGACGCGCTCGCGGCGGCGCCCGAGATCGGGGTGACCGCGGTCTCGCCCGTCTACGAAACCGATCCGGTCGGCGGTCCGGTCCAGGACGACTTCCTCAACGCGGTGGTGGAGGTCGAGACGAGTCTGGAGCCACACGGACTCCTGCTCGTTGCACAGACGGCGGAGCGCACGGCTCGGCGGGTGCGCGACGAACACTGGGGTCCGCGCACCCTCGACGTCGACATCATCGTGTTCGGCGACGAGGTCGTGGACGACGACGATCTCGTGGTGCCGCACCCGCGCGCGGCCGACCGCGCGTTCGTGCTGGTGCCGTGGCACGATCTCGATCCGACACTCGCGACCCCGCCGGAGCACGGCTGGAAGGGCGTCCGACCGATCGGCGCGGCACTGACAATCCACGGGCGGCCGACGTGAGCGGGGGTCAGGATCGGGTGCTGGCCCTGATCGGTCCGGGACGCGCGGGGAGCACGGTCACCCAGGCGCTGGTCGCGATCGGATGGCAGGTCCGTGCGGTGGCGGGTCGGGCCGTCGACGCCGAGTCGGTGGTCGCGGCCGCCGCACGGTTCCAGACCCGCGCCGACACCGCGGGGTCTGCCGTCACCGAGGTGGACCTCGTGGTGATCGCGGTACCCGACCGTGCCATCGCCGGGGTGGTCACCGCCATCGCGCCGGCGGTCGCACCGTCGACGCTGGTCGTGCACCTCTCGGGGGCGATGGGACTCGAGGTCCTCGCCGCGCTCCCGTGCCGCGTCGGCTCGATACATCCGCTCCAGACGATGCCCACCGGCGACGCGTCCACCGCGGTGTTGGTCGGGGTCGGTGCCGCGGTCGCCGGGGATCCCGCGGTCGCGGACCTGGCGCGCGCGATCGGTATGGTCCCGTTCGCGGTGCCCGATGATGAGCGCGCGGGATATCACGCCGCGGCGTGTCTCGCGAGCAACCACCTCGTCGCGTTGCTCGCGCAAGTCGATGCGTGTACGGATGTCCCCCTCGATGCGTTCCTCCCGCTCATCCGCTCCACCCTCGTCAACGTGGCCGAACTCGGTGCAGCCGGTGCGCTCACCGGACCCGTCGCGCGTGGTGACGCGCAGACGGTGCGTGCGCACCTGGCCGCGATCCCGGCGGGAGAGCGTCCGGCGTACGTCGCGCTGGCCCGTCGGGCCGCGGTCCTGGCCGGACGGGATCCCGATCTGGACGGAGCGCTGACGTGAGGACCTTCACCACCATCGACGAACTCCGGCGCGCGTGCGACGCAGCACGGTCTTCCGGGCGTCGGGTCGGTCTGGTACCCACGATGGGCTTCTTCCACGTCGGGCACCGGTCGCTGATGGACGTCGCTCGGCGCGAGAACGACTTCGTCGTCGTCTCCCTCTTCGTGAACCCGTCACAGTTCGGCCCGAACGAAGACCTCGCGTCGTACCCGCGTGATCCCGAAGGTGATGCGGCGCTCGTGTCCGCGGCTGGTGTCGACGCGCTGTTCGTGCCGTCCGTGGAGGAGATGTATCCCGGCGGTACGCCGCGAACCACCGTCCACGTAGCGGGTCTGACCGAGGGGATGTGCGGCGCGTCGCGTCCGGGCCACTTCGACGGTGTGACGACCATCGTCGCGAAGCTGTTCGCCATCGTCGGTCCGAGCCGCGCGTACTTCGGCCGCAAGGACTTCCAACAGGTCGCAGTGGTTCGGCGAATGGCGAGGGATCTCGACCTGCCGGTCGAGGTGGTGGGCTGTCCACTCGTCCGGGAAGCCGACGGCCTGGCTCGCTCGAGCCGCAACGTGTATCTGAGCGCTGCCGAACGAGCGGCGGCGCCCGAGTTGCACGCGGCCCTCGTGGCGGCGGGCGACGCGGTGCGTGCCGGCGAGCGGTCGGCCGACGCACTGGCGGACCTCGTGCGGAGCCGGGTCGCTCGACGACCGGAACTTCGGTTGGAGTACGTCGAGATCCGTGATGTGGACGACCTCGAATCCCTCGTCACGCTGGGGGGTGAGTTCGTGATCGCGCTCGCGGCCAGCGCGGGCCGGGCCCGCCTCATCGACAACGTGGTGGTTGCCGTGCGCGGTGCCGAGGTGACCGTCGATGTGGGCGTCCGACCGTGACCGGTCGCGGCACGGACGGGCCTCCCCCGGCCGGTAACCCGTAGGCTCGCCGGCTATGGATCTTCTGGTGTTGGGCAGTGGCATCGCCGGCCTCTCGGCTGCGATTCATGCTGCCCAACGGGGCTGGAGCGTCGGGGTCGTCACCAAGGGCGAGCTCGCAACCTCGGCCACGCGGTACGCGCAGGGCGGCGTCGCCGCCGCGCTCGGAGATCCCGACACGACCGACCTGCACCAGACCGACACCCTCACCGCCGGTGCCGGGTTGTGCGATGTCGATGCCGTGCACGTGCTCGTCACCGAAGGCCCGCGGCGCGTGCGCGAACTGCTGCAGCTCGGCGCGCAGTTCGATGCGAGGGACGGGGTCCTGGAGCTGGCGATCGAGGGTGGCCACTCGCTTCCGCGGGTGGTCCACGCGGGTGGTGACGCGACGGGTGCCGAGATCGAGCGGGCGCTGGCCGACGCGGCCCACGCACTCCCGAACATCGACGTACGTGAGCGGTGTTTCAGCGTCGACCTGATCGTGGAGTCCGGTCGCTGTGTGGGTGTGCGGGCGCTCGATCCCACCGGGCGGGCAATGGACATCCGGGCGCGTCACACTGTGCTCGCGACGGGTGGAGCCGGTCAGCTGTTCGCGGTCACCACCAATCCGACGGTGTCCACCGGGGACGGAATCGGCATGGCGTTGCGGGCGGGCGTCGCGGTGGCCGACGTCGAGTTCATGCAGTTCCATCCGACTGCACTGCACCATCCGAGCATGCCGAGGCCGCTGCTCTCGGAGGCGCTGCGGGGCGACGGTGCCGTCCTGCGGGACGAGCACGGTGCCCGGTTCATGATCGACGAGCACCCGCTCGCCGACCTCGCGCCGCGCGACGTGGTCGCCCGCGCGATCGCCCGACGCCTCGTCGACCGCCACCTCGACCATCTCTGGCTCGATGCGACCGCCATCACCAACTTCCCGAAGCGCTTCCCGACGATCTGGGCGTCGGCGCAGTCCGTCGGGCTCGACCCGCAGCAGGATTTTCTGCCCGTGGCACCGGCCGCGCACTACCTGTCGGGTGGCATCGCCACGGATCTCGACGGCGCGTCCACCCTCGCCGGCCTCTGGTCGTGCGGCGAGGCTGCGTGCTCGGGGGTCCACGGCGCGAACCGGTTGGCGTCCAACTCGTTGCTCGACGGCCTGGTGTTCGCACCGCGCATCATCGAGGCGATCGAACGCGGCAAGGACGGGCCCGAGCCGTCAGGCGTGCTGCGCAGCGCGCCGCTCGGATCGCCGACCCCCGACCCCGTCGCGATTCGACCCGAGGGCGTCATCACGCTGGCGGAGTTGCAGCAAGCGATGACCGTCGGCGCCGGTGTTCTCCGCGACGCCGAGAGCCTCGATGTCGCCGCGCGCGCCGTTGCGTTCGACGTGGAGGCGCACGACGTCGGCGGTCATGAGTTGCGGAACCTGTTGACGGTGGCGCGGTCCCTGGTTGCTGCGGCGCGTGCCCGCGAGGAGAGCCGAGGCACGCATACCCGCCTCGACCACCCGGAGACCTCGGCGGCGCTCCGCGGTCGGTTCTTCGGCAGTGGCGCCGGACTGACGTTCATGCCCCTCCCCGCCGAGGTGCTGGCGTGAACGGCGACTTCGATCCGCCTGCGGTGGTCGTGAGCGAGTTGGTCACCCGGACCCTGGCCGAAGATTTCGGGGCGCTGGGCGATCTCACGTCGATCGCGACGATCCCCGACGACGCAACTGGGAACGCGGGCATCGTGGCTCGCCGCTGGGGTGTACTCGCAGGTCGCGCGAGCGCGACCGAGGTGTTCCGCCAGGTCGATCCCGACGTCACCCTCCGCTGGTCGGTGGCGGACGGTGACGCGATCGACGTCGACCAGGTACTCGCAACGGTCACGGGCAATCTGCGGTCGATCCTGGCGGCCGAACGATCTGCCTTGAACCTCCTGCAACACGCCTCGGGGATCGCGACGTTGACGCGCGAGTACGTCCAGGCGGCCCAGGGTCACATACGGATCCGCGACACCCGGAAGACCTTGCCCGGCCTTCGCGCGATCGAGAAGGCGGCCGTCCGCGCCGGAGGTGGGTTCAACCACCGGGAGGGTTTGAGCGACGCCGTGCTCATCAAGGACAACCATCTCGCGTTCCTCGACCTCACGGCAGCAGTCGAGCGGTCGAAGGTCCGCTGGCCGGGCCGAACCGTCGAAGTCGAGTGCGACACCTTGGCGCAGGTGCGCGAGGCGGTCGCGGCGGCCACCGATCTCATCCTGCTCGACAACATGTCCCCCGACGAGGTGCGCGAAGCGGTGACGGCCGTCGACGGCATGGTGCCCCTCGAGATCTCGGGCGGGGTCACCTTGGAGACGATCCGTGACTACGCCGGCACCGGCGCCGAGTTCATCTCCGTGGGTGCGCTGACTCACAGCGCGCCGGCCCTCGACATCGCGCTCGACATCGCGCCACGGTCGGAGTAGCGCATGCTCCTTGCGATCGACACCGGCAACACGCAGACCGTCATCGGCCTCTTCGACGGTGCCGAACTCGCCGACCATTGGCGCATCGCGACCGTGGCCTCTCGGACGTCGGACGAACTGGCGTTGATGATCCAGCAGTTTCTCGGGTTTCACGGGTTCTCGTTCGACGACCAGCTGACCGGCGTCGCGATCTGTTCGGGTGTACCGAGTGTGACCGCGGCGCTCCGCCAGATGACGGCCCGGTACTTCGGGTTCGACGCGCTGGTCATCGAGCCCGGTGTCCGCACGGGCATGCCGATCCTCTACGACAACCCGAAGGAGGTCGGCCCGGACCGGATCGCCGACGCCGTCGGTGCGTTCGCGCTCTACGGTGGTCCGACCATCGTGGTCGACTTCGGGACCGCGAACACCGTCGAGGCGATCAGTGCGAACGGCGAATACCTGGGTGGCGCGATCTTCCCTGGCGTCGAGATCTCCATGGACGCGCTCTTCGGTCGCGCGGCCGCGTTGCGCAAGGTCGAACTGGTCCCGCCCCGCAACGTCATCGGCAAGTCGACCGTCGAGTCGATCCAGTCCGGTGTGTTGTACGGATTCAGCGGTCAGGTCGATGCCCTGGTCGACCGGTTCAAGGCCGAGTTGGGGCCATGCACCGTCGTCGCGACGGGCGGCCTTGCCGAGCTGATCATGCCGTTCTCGCACACGATCGAGCATCACGAACCGTGGCTGACGCTGCACGGGCTGCGGATCATCTACGAGCGGAATCTCGCCTGACGGCGGTGTCCGAACCCGCTGCTTCAGTCCGACCGGGTGGCGGGTCGAAAGGACGGTGTCGGTTCGATCGAGGTCGCACCCCGACGATCGATCCGCAATACTTGTCCGCTCCGCGAACCTCGAAGGATTTCGATGCGCGTATTGATCACTGGGATGGGCGGAGAACTCGGGACCCGGGTCGCGCAACTCCTCGAGGCCGAGGATTCCGTCACCGAGATCGTCGGGGTCGATTTCGTGCCGCCCCGTCGCCGTTTGCGCCGCAGCGAGTTCCGGCGGATCGATCCGCGCGATCGCGAGAAGTTGGCGGCCTTCGTCACCGAGCTCGCGCCGGATTCCATCGTGCACGTCGGGGTCTACGAGCCCGGTTCTCGACTGCCGCCGAAGTTGGCCGCGCAGTACACCCACGCGTCTGCTGTCGCCGCGCTCGGTGCCGCGGCACGCGCCGGGAGCCTGGAACGGGTCGTGCTGCGGAGCGGGATCTCGGTCTACGGACGTGGTCGCGGTCGACCCGGTGTGCCCGACGAGGACGCCCCGGTCGCGCCGACGACACCGTTCGGTCGCACGTTGCTGGCGCTCGAGGCGCTCGCCGCGGACATCGGTCGGCGTCACGACATCCCGATCGCCGCGATCCGGATGGCGACCATTGCGGGGTCGCACATGCCGAGCCCGCTCGGTCGTGTGCTGCGGCTGCCAGCGGTGCCCGTGCCTGCGCTCGCCGATCCGGTCTTCCAGCTGCTCCATGCCGACGACGCGGCGCGCTCGATGGTCGCCGGCTTGCTCACCGGGACCGACGGCCCGTTGAACATCGTCGGGCCGGGCGCCGCGAGCGTCTGGCAGGCGGTTCGGCTCGGCGGTCGGCTCCCGGTCCCGATCGCGGGCCCGATGTGGCGGGTCGCGGCGCACACCGTCGAGCTGGCCGGAGCGCCGGCGCCCCCACACGTCCTCGAGCTGCTCATGAAAGGCAGTTCGGCGGACGGATCGCGCGCGGTGTCGGCGCTCGGGCTCACCGACCTGCGGTCGACCCACGAGGTGTGTACCGAGTTGTACGAATGGGCGACGGTCACCCCACTGCGACCCGACGTCCCGATGTTGGGGGTGTCCCGTGGGTGAGTTGGCGCAGCTCCCGACCTTCGGGATCGACCTCGATCGTGGGCAATCCGTCGGTTTGCCCGAGGTGATCCGGCGCCGGTGGGACGGCCGGTTCTCGATCGATCCCTTCGGTGCGGACCCTCAGCTCCAGGACGCGCTCGCGCCGCTGGTCTTGCGGATCGCTCCGGTGCGCGTCGTGGGGGCGAAGCACATCCCGACCGCCGGTCCGGCGCTGCTCGTCTCGAATCGTGGTCTCGGTGTATTCGAGCCGACCGCGATCTCGGTGGCCGTGCGCACCGAGCGGGGCCGACGGCTACGCGTGGTCGGTGCCCCCGAGGTCCCCGTGCTCGGTGACCTGCTCCGAAAGTTCGGCAGCGTCGGCAACTATGCCGGTGATCTTGCCGCGTTGCTGCGGGCCGGTCACCTGGCCGCGTTACCGCTCGGTCTCAACTGGTTACGTCACGGTGCCGGTCTTGCCCCGACCGACATGCTGGTTGCTGCGCTCGGGTACCCGGTGATCCCGGTGCTGGTGCGGCCAGGGGGCCCGTTCGGGCTGCCGATCACGCCGTGGCGGGTCACGATCGGCGATCCGATCACGGTGGGCGACATCGGCGACCGGGACCCGTTGTCGGCCGCGGAGCTCGCCGAGGCCATCCGCGAGGCAGTGCACGCGCTTGCCTGACGGAAATGGTGCAGTTCGACCGATGTGCGTGGAATGCACGGAGTTCGTACCGCCGGTCCTGGTCGCGTGAGTAGCCTTTGAATTCGCGTTCGCGAGCAAGGTGCACCCACCGGCTGGGGAGTCCCGAGTGTCCGAGGTCGTCGTCGACGACGGTATGACCATCCACTACGACGTCTTCGGCCGTCGGGACGGTCCGCCGTTGCTCATGATCCAAGGTCTGGGTACGGACTCACGCGGGTGGGCGCTGCAACGTCTCGCACTCGGTCGGCGGTACCGCTGCATCACGATCGACAACCGCGGCGTTGGCCGTACCGGCCCCGCGCCCGAGCCGTACTCCTTGGAGCGCATGGCGCTCGACGCGATTGCGGTCCTCGACGCCGAGGAGATCGATCGGGCCCACGTGATGGGCGCGTCGATGGGTGGCGTGATCGCCCAGATCATCGGGGTCCTGCACCCCGATCGGACCCGGTCC
>JBDUBS010000611.1:0-1584 GCA_040003875.1 Acidimicrobiia bacterium
AGGTCGACGATGAGCTTCACCTCGTGCAGCGTCTCGAAGTACGCCGACTCCGGCTGGTAGCCCGCTTCGACCAACGTCTCGAACGAGTTCTGAATCAACTCGACGAGCCCGCCACAGAGGACGACCTGCTCACCGAAGAGGTCGGTCTCGGTCTCTTCCTGGAACGTGGTGTCGAGCACGCCGCCGCGGGTGGCGCCGATGCCCTTCGCGTAGGCCAGCGCGATCGATCGTGCGTTACCACTGGCGTCCTGCGCGACCGCGACGAGCGCGGGGACGCCGCCACCTTCGGTGTACGTACGCCGGACGAGGTGACCCGGACCCTTCGGTGCGATCATCCACACGTCGACGCCCTCGGGCGGCTGGATCTGGTCGAAGTGGATGTTGAAACCGTGCGCGAACGCGAGTGAGTTGCCCGGCACGAGGTTGGCCTCGATGTCGGCCTGGTAGATCCGCTTCTGCTCCGTATCGGGCAGCAGCACCATGACCACGTCGGCAGCCTGCACGGCTTCGGCGATGGTCAGGACCTTGAGGCCGGCGGCCTCGGCCTTCTCCATGCTCGAGGAACCGGCTCGCAATCCGACGATCACGTCGACCCCGGACTCCGCCAGGTTGAGGGCGTGGGCGTGCCCCTGCGAGCCGTATCCGAGGACCGCGACGGTCTTGCCGTCGAGCAGCCCCAGGTCGGCACCGTCGTCATAGGTGATCGTCGCAGCCATCGTGATATCTCCTCAGCGCGTTCTGGCACACGTCCTGCACGCCAGGGCGTGCAGGACGTGTGCGAGAACGATCGAATTTGGGTCGAAGGGTAGTTAGGCGGACTTGTTCTTGACGACCCGAAGCTTGCTCGACTGGCGGGACAGCTTCGGGAGGGCGATGCGGCCGGTGCGTTGGAGCTCGACGATCCCGAACGGCTTCAAGAGGTCGGTCATGGCGTCGAGCTTGTCGGGTTGGCCGGCGACCATCAGGGTCATGGCGTCGAACCCGACGTCGAGGATCTTGGCCTCGAAGATCGACGCCAGCTCCGTGGCCTGCGAGCGGGCGTCGGCCCCCGCCTTCACCGTGACGAGCATGAGTTCGCGCTCCACCGCGTCAGAGTCGGCCAGCTCGCTGATCTTGATCACCGGGATCAGCTTGTTGAGCTGCTTGGTGATCTGCTCCACGAGGTCGGCGTCGCCGTCGACCACGACGGTCATCCGGGAGTACCGGTCGTCCTCGGTCGGGCTGACCGCGAGCGAGTAGATGTTGTAACCCCGCCGGCTGAACAAACTCGAGACGCGAGTGAGCACGCCGAACTTGTTCTCGACGAGGACACTCAGGATGTGGTGGTCGATCGCCATCTCAGCGCCCTCCTCGGGTGTCGGCTTCGGGACCGATGATCAGGTCACTGTTGCTCGCGCCTGCGGGCACCATCGGGTACACCTTCTCGCGGTAGTCCGTGCGGAAGTCGATGACCACCGGCTTGTCGTCGATCGCGTTCGCCTTCTCGATCGTGGGCACGACGTCCTCGGGCGTGTCCACGCGGAAGCCGACACACCCCATCGCCTCGGCCCACTTCACGTAGTCGGGCAGGTCGGGCGAGAGGTA
>JBDUBS010000303.1:0-5252 GCA_040003875.1 Acidimicrobiia bacterium
CACACCCCATCGCCTCGGCCCACTTCACGTAGTCGGGCAGGTCGGGCGAGAGGTAGACCTCGCTGTAGCGCTCCTCATAGAAAAGCTCCTGCCACTGGCGGACCATTCCCAGGTAGGCATTGTTGAGGATCGCGATCTTCACGGGGATCTTCTCCGCCGCCGCCGTCACCAACTCCTGCGCGGTCATCTGGAAACAGCCGTCACCGTCGACCGCCCACACCGTCTTCTCCGGGCAGCCGACCTTCGCGCCGATCGCGGCGGGCACGGCGAAGCCCATGGTGCCGAGCCCGCCCGAGTTCACCCAGGTGTACGGGTGCTCGAAGCGCCAGTGCTGACTCGCCCACATCTGGTGCTGACCCACGCCCGAGGCGAGGATCGTGTCGTCGGGCGCCAACTCGCGCAGCTTCTCGATGACGAACTGCGGCTTGAGCGGACCTCCCTCGGGCTGGTCGTAGAAGAGCGGGTGTTCCACCTGCCAACCCTTGACGGTCGCCCGCCAGTCGCTCAGATCGGGCCACTCGCGCTTCGCCTGATCCGCCTTGACGGCCACGGTGATGCGTTCGATCACGTTGCGGCAATCGCCCACGATCGGCACGTCGGGTCGCCGAACCTTGCCGAGCTCGGCCGGGTCGACGTCGACGTGGATGATCTTGGCGTCGGGCGCGAACGCGTCGACCTTGCCGGTCACCCGGTCGTCGAAGCGAGCGCCCAGTGCGATCAGCAGGTCGGCCTTCTGCATCGCGGTGATCGCGGTGTAGTTGCCGTGCATCCCCGGCATCCCCAGCGCAAGCTCGTGACTGTCGGGGAACGCGCCGCGGGCCATGAGCGTGGTGACGACAGGTATCCCGGTCGTCTCGGCGAGTTCGCGCAGCGCCTCCGCGGCCCGTGCCTTGAGGATGCCACCACCGGCGTAGATCACGGGCCGATGCGACTCGCCGATGAGCTTGGCCGCGTCCTTGATCTGCTTCGGGTGGCCCTTCAGGTTGGGCTTGTACCCGGGCAGGTCGACACCCTCCGGCCATTCCCAATCCATCATCTGGTTGGCGATGTCCTTGGGCACATCGATGAGCACCGGACCCGGCCGGCCCGTGGTGGCCACGTGGAATGCCTCGCGCACGACGCGCGGAATGTCCTGGGCATCGGTGATCAACCAGTTGTGCTTCGTCACCGGCATGGTGATGCCGACCGTGTCGCACTCCTGGAAGGCGTCGGTGCCGATCACCGCGTACGGCACCTGGCCCGTGATCACGACGAGTGGGATCGAGTCCATGTAGGCATCGGCGAGCGGCGTGACGATGTTGGTGGCCGCCGGGCCACTCGTGACCATGGCGACACCGGGACGACCCGTCGTGTGCGCGTAGCCCTCGGCCATATGGCCCGCGCCCTGCTCGTGGCGCACGAGGATGTGACGGATCGAGGAGTCGATCAGCGGGTCGTACACCGGCAGGATCGCGCCACCGGGAAGGCCGAACATGACTTCGACGCCCTCCATCTCGAGGCTCTTGATCAGTGCCTGGGCTCCGGTCAACTTCATGGGGTGCTCCTGGGGGAAAGTCCGGACGTCATCACGGGTCCGGACGCGAAAAACCCCCCGCATCTGCGGAGGGTCAGGCGTACGGACGCGAGAAAGCCGTACGCCTAGGTGACTACTACGAGGAGGTCGGCGGTCCGGTACATGAGGTCGGCAGTATCGTCGGTTCCCGACCGCGAATCAAGTCTTTCTCGCGAAGTCGCTCTTTTCCCACCGCTCAGACGGCCTGCGCCACCACGAGAAACTCGCCGTCGGCGTGACCGATGGCGTCCCGATCCCAGCCGCCGAAGATGTGCTCGACGGCGAAGCCGGCGTTGTCCAAGCAAGTGCGGAGCGCGGGCTCGGAGCGGAACCGCAACGTGGCCGAGCTGACCAGAACGTCACCTTCGGGGAACTCGTAACAAATGTCGTGGCTCACGACATCGCCATCGACGTTCGTCACCTCGACCGCGAGCCGGACGACTCGCCCGTCCGCCAAGTTCACCCCGCGGTTCCAGTCGATCGGCCAGCGCTCCCAGGCGCGGGCTGCGGGATCGCGTGTGTCGAAGCTGAGCCGTCCACCGTCGACAAGCGCGCGCCGCAGGTCGTGGAGCGTCGTCATCCACTCGTCGTCGGTCAGGAAGAACTGCGCGACGTGACTCGTCATGACTGCGACGTCGAAGGCACCGGCCGATGCGTTCGGCGACGTCCCCTCGATCCAGGTCACGCGTTCCGCTCCAGGCTTGGCCCGCGCCGCATCGAGTGACGCGCGCGCCGGGTCGATGCCGGTCACGGTGTGTCCCGCCGCGGTCAGCCCCAGTGCGAGCCGGCCCGTGCCGCACCCGAGATCGAGCACACGCACCGCCGCGCCCGACTCCGCAACCACGCACGCGAAGAAGTCGTCGTCACGCGCCCACGGACACATGGCGTCGTACACCTCGACCAATCGAGCATCCTCGAACTCCGCGTGTCGCACTACACGGCGGCCAGCGTGCGGAGTTCCGCGTGGGCGGCCGGGATCGCGTCGGCGAGGCGCTGGAAGTGGGGTGCGAGTTCACGACACGCGATGAAGCCCCAGTCGACCCGGTCGATGTAGCTCAGCACCGTGATGTTCAATCCGGCCCCGTCGATCGGCGGCCCGAGTGGCAGCATCGACGTCAGCCGCGCGCCGGCCAGGTACAATGGTAACGGTGGGCCGGGAACGTTGGAGATCACGAGGTTGACCGGAACTGGCCCCCGCCCGGCCAGGCCCCCGAGGAACCGGTTGGCGAGACCGAACGTTCTCGGGCCGCCGAGCTCACCGAGCTCCATGATCGTGCGCGCGCCCACGGCGTGGTGTTCGTCCTTGGCCCCGCGCGTCGATTCTTTGATGGCCTCCAGCCGGGCGCCCGGATCCTCGAGCTGGGTGGGCAAGGACACGAACATCGCGGAGACCTTGTTGGCACTCTCGATGTCGTCGCTCCCTTCCCGAATCGACACGGGACACGCGGCGAGGAGCGGCCGGTCCGGGAGCGCATCGAGACTCAGGAGATAGGTGCGCAACGCGCCCGTTGCCGTCGCGAGTACGACGTCGTTCAGCGTGCACCCCAGCGCGTTCTTCACCGCCTTCACCTCGTCGAGCGACACCGAGGCCATCGCGACTCGCCGGTGCGGGGTGAGCGGCGCGTTGAACACCGTCCTCGGAGCGGTCAGCGGTACCCCGCCGGTCGGCCGGTCGGGATCCCGGCGCAGACGGGCGACATTCAACGCGCTCCGCACGACCTTCGGTGTCGCCATCGCCATAGCGAGGGGCATCGGATGCCGGGCCCGTGACAGCAGCGCGTGGCGGAGGAGTTCGAGATCCGACGGTCGATGTTCGGGTCGCCACTCGTCGACGGGCGGTGGCGTCGAAGGCTCCGGCTCGAGATCGAGCATGCTCGTCACGAGGCTCGCGCCCGAGACACCGTCGATCGTGGCGTGGTGCATCCGCGCCAGCAACGCCACCGCGCCGTTCTCGACGCCCTCGATGATCCAGAACTCCCAGAGCGGACGCGAACGATCGAGCTGACGACCGGCGATCCCACCCACGATGTCCATCAGCTGGTCGATGCGACCAGGTTCCGGCACCGCGATGTGGCGCACGTGGTAGTCGAGATCGAAATCGGGATCGTGGAACCACACCGGACGGTGCAGGTCGAACGGCACGAAGGCGAGCCGCTGACGGAACTCCGGGAAGAGGGGTAGCCGGCGCGCGAGGTGGGTCTTGATCGTCTCGAACGAGTAGCCATCCGGCATCGTCGAAGGGTCGAGGAGCATGAGCGCCTGGACCTGCATCGTCACGCCGGAGTTCTCGAGGTAGAGGAACGCCGCGTCCATACCGCTCAGTCGTCGCATGCACCCTCTCTCGTAGGACCGGTGGGGAACTCTCGACGCGCGCGAGCGCGAATGCAAGGGGTGGCTCGATGTGCTCCTGGATTCTCGGCTGCCGGTCCGGCCCGCGCGGCTGAAGATGTTCCATCAGGGCCTCCGCGGTGGAGGAAGCGACCCATCGTGACCCGCGGGTGAGACATCGGGATTTGCCCGCCGTCCCCGCTAGCTTCGACGGCCGTGGCCCTCACGATCGGGATCGCCGGACTCCCCAATGTCGGCAAGTCGACGCTCTTCAACGCGCTCACCAAGGCAAATGCGCTCGCGGCGAACTACCCCTTCGCGACGATCGAACCGAACGTCGGTGTGGTCCCGCTCCCCGATCCCCGGCTCGAGGTCCTCGCCGGGATCTTCGAGAGCAAGCAAATCGTCCCGGCCACCGTGTCGTTCGTCGACATCGCCGGCATCGTCAAGGGCGCCAGTGAAGGCGAGGGACTCGGCAACAAATTCCTCGCCAACATCCGCGAGGCCGACGCGATCTGTCAGGTCGTGCGCGTCTTCGTCGACGACGACGTCATCCACGTCTCCGGACAGGTCGACCCGGGCGACGACATCGAGGTCGTCCACACCGAGTTGATGCTCGCCGACCTGCAGACGATCGAGAAGGCGATCCCACGGATCGAGAAGGAAGTGAAGGGCAAGAAGACCGAGCGCGCGGTGCTCGATGCGGTCCTGGCCGCCCAAAGCCTGCTCGAGTCCGGCACCACCCTCATTTCGGGTGCCGAAGCGGCGGGCGTCGACGGTTCGCTCCTGCGCGAGCTCTCGCTCATGACCGCGAAGCCGTTCATCTACGTCTTCAACGTCGACGAGGCAGGACTCACCGACGAGTCGCTGCACACCGAGCTCCGCGCGCTCGTCGCGCCGGCCGACGCGGTGTTCCTCAACGCGAAGCTCGAGGCCGAGTTACTCGAACTCGACGCCGAGGACGCGGCCGAGTTGCTCGAGAGCGTGGGCCAGACCGAGCCGGGGATGAACCAGCTGGCGCGCGTCGGTTTCCATACCCTCGGGCTCCAGACCTATCTCACCGCGGGCCCGATGGAGTCCCGGGCGTGGACCATCCACCAGGGTTGGACGGCGCCGCAGGCCGCCGGGGTCATCCACACCGACTTCCAGCGGGGCTTCATCAAGGCCGAGGTCGTCGGGTTCGACGACCTCGTGGCCGCCGGCTCGATGGCCGAGGCGAAGGCCAAGGGCCGGGTCCGCATCGAGGGCAAGGACTACGTGATGGCCGACGGAGACGTCGTCGAGTTCCGCTTCAATGTCTAGTCTGAGCCGTTTCTAGCCCTCTGACCTGCACGTTCACGACCCGAGCGCCTTTTAGTCCGGGTGGCAGTCC
>JBDUBS010000538.1:0-1583 GCA_040003875.1 Acidimicrobiia bacterium
GTCCCGCTCGTGTAGTGCATCGCCGCGCCGGCGAGGCGGTCCGGCGGGTTGGTATCCGGCTGCTCGGCGAGGAACGCCTCGAGATCCGAGAACCCGGGCACCGCGCCGACCGCGAGGCGTCCCTCGGCGGGGATCCCGGCGGCGTCGGCGGCCGCGACCGCGAGATCTGCGAACCGTTCGTGGGTCACGAAGACCGAGGCGTCCGAGTCGGCCAGGATGTACGCGACCTCCGGCGGGGACAGTCGGTAGTTGATCGGCACGTAATAGAGCCCGATCTGGAGTGCCGCGAGGTAGACCGTGGCGGGCTCCAGGCCGTTGGGCAGGATCGCGGCGACCGTGTCACCGGGCCCGAGCCCCAGACTGCGGAGGCCGTGGGCCATCCGGTTACACCGAGCGAGGAGTTCTCCGGCCGAGATCTCGGTGCCGTCGGGATCGACGACCGCCAACGCGCTCGGATCCTCCTGCGCGTAGTACCAGAACCCTCCCGGCATCCGGAATCCCTTTCGTTGCTCGGCGATCGTTCGGCGATGGCGGCAGTAGAACACGTTCTCGCGCGGCCCGGCAACCGCAGTGGCCGGACCGACCGAATCATCCCGGTATTTCGGTGCAAATCGTCCATTGTCCAGCGCGGTCCGTGACTTTCGGGGCCCGGCCTGAAAAGCTCACAAGCAACATGAGCCGCATACGCAACAGATTCCGCTTCCAGAGTCCCGAGGAGCGCGTCCTCAACGGACTGCTCGTCGCGGTGCTCGTCGTGCTCGCGGCCTTCGGGGTCTCGAAGTGGCGCGACGCCGGCACGGGGTCCGCGACCGAGGTCAAGGGCATCCAGACCGAGCGGCCGAGCCCCAACCTGCTGCCGACACCGGTCACCACGACTCCGAGCGCCGCGACGACGACCACGACCATCGATCCCGCGGTGGTGTGGTGGGTGACGGTGGCCGCCAGCGCGAAACCCGACCGGCGGACCCAGCCGACCACGACGACGAGCACGCCGGCGATCGCGGCGGGACCCACGACCGCGACGACCCGGCCCACGCCGACCACGACGCGCCCGACCACCACCACATCACGACCGACGACGACCACGACCAGCACCACGACGACCAGCACGACGACGACCAGCACGACGACGCGGCCGGCGATCTCGGTGCCCCACGTGCCCTGAGCCGGGCCCTCGGGGACCTGAGGTTCAGCTGAGGCGCACGGGCATGTGCTTGATGCCGTTGATGAGGTTCGAGCGCAGCCGCTCCGGCTCACCGACGAGGCGCATGTCGGGGATGCGGGTGAGCATCTCGGAGAACATCACCTTGATCTCCATCTTCGCGAGCGCGGTGCCGAGGCAGTAGTGCGGGCCCCGCCCGCCGAACGCGATGTGCTCGTTGGGCGACCGCGTCGGGTCGAAGGCATGCGGGTCGGCGAAGATGTCCTCGTCGCGGTTGGCCGCGCCGTACCAGATGGTGATCTTGTCGCCGGCCTTGAGCGCGACGCCGCGCAACTCGGTGTCGACCATGACGGTGCGACGGAAGTACATCACCGGGCTCACGAACCGCAGCATCTCGTCGACGAGGGTGTCGAGGGTGCCG
>JBDUBS010000277.1:0-5237 GCA_040003875.1 Acidimicrobiia bacterium
GATCCAGGTCGACGACGTGCAGGCCGCGCGTGTCGTGCGAACGACGGTCGCCGGCGACCTGCGCGGTCCGGCCCGGCTCGAGATCGACCCCGCACCCGACGGCTCGACCGCGCGCCTCGTCTGGTCGCTCGAACTCGGCAACCCCGTGCTCGCCCGTCTGGCCCGATTCGGGCGACCGGTCATGGCGTGGGCCCACGACGTCATCGTCGCCACCGGCGTCGAGCAGTTCCGCCATCGCGCCCTCGGGACCGGCTCCGGTGACACGAGCATCGCCTCCTGAGCGGGCCCCACCACATCGCTCGTTCCCGCACACATCCTGCACGCCAGGGCGTGCAGGACGGGCACGAGAATGCGGGTTGGGCGACGGCCTCGGCACGGTGGGCGCGGCATCTTCTAAACTTTTCGGTCCCCCGTGGTCCGGAGCCATTTGTGTCACCCAGCCGTCAAGACCCAGAGATCGTCGCCGAACAGGCGTATCTCGACGCGGTCTACGACCGGTTGGAGGCGATGAAATACTCCGCGTCCTCGGTGGCAGAGGCATACTCGGATGTCCGGCGCGGTGGGACCCACCAGGCCCGCCTCGAACGCGACATCGCGGTCGACACCACCAATCGCCGCCTCGCCGCCCTCGACATCGGTGACACGCCGCTCTGCTTCGGGCGGCTCGACCTCACCGACAGCAGCCGCTTCTACGTCGGCCGCCTCGGGGTCGACGACGCGGAGCACACCCCGCTCGTCGTCGACTGGCGGGCGCCGGTCGCCGAGCCGTTCTACCGGGCCACCGCGGTCGCGCCGATGGGAGTGGTGCGCCGGCGGCACCTCCTCACACGTCACGGGCGTGAGGTCGTGGGGGTCGACGACGAGGTATTCGACGCCGCGGCCGTGAACGACGCCGGGCTCAACGTGATGGGCGAGGGTGCGCTGTTCGCGGCACTCGAACGCGAACGCACCGGTCGTATGGGCGACATCGTCGCCACCATCCAGGCCGAACAGGACGAAGCCGTGCGCGCGTCGCTTCCCGGGCCGTTGATCGTGTCGGGTGGCCCGGGAACGGGAAAGACCGCGGTCGCGCTCCACCGCGCCGCGTACCTCCTCTATACGCACCGGCGGCAGCTCGGCGCCAACGGCGTGCTCCTCGTCGGACCGAGCAATGTGTTCCTCCGCTACATCGAGCAGGTGCTGCCGTCCCTCGGTGAAGACGAGGTGCAGCTCGCCACGATCACGGGCCTCAAGCCGCAGTTGGGTCGGCTGCGGCGCGAGGCCCCGAACGTCGCCGCGGTCAAGGGTCGGGTCGAGATGGCGGCAGTGCTGCGCAAGGCGCTGGCCGACCGGCAGCGGACCCCGCGCCAGGACGTCGGCTTCAACTTCGACGGGATGCGGCTGCGCATCGCCCGACGCGACTGTCGTCGGATCGTCGAGCGCACGCGACAGAAATCGGGGAGTCACAACGAGCGCCGGCCGATCGTCGAACGGATGCTGCTCGACCGCCTCCTCGCTCAATACCGCAACGCGCTGGCCCGCACGCACCAGCAGATGCTCGCGATCGACGATGACGAGAACCACTACGACGCGCCGGTCGCTCGCGCGTTGTCGCGGGGCGAGTCGCCGTCACCGGAGTGGGAGCGTGAGGTGCTCGGTCGACTCCGGCGCGTACCGGAGGTCCGTACCCTGCTGGAGCGGATGTGGCCGATGCTCTCGGGTCAGGAGCTGGTGCACGACCTCTTCTCGTTCCGGGGCCTGATTCGCTCGGCCGCCGACGGGTTCATGCCCCGGGCCGACCAACTCCTCCTGGAGCGCGACCGGTCGCCGAGCGCGCGCGAGGTGCCGTGGACCGACAGCGACGCCGCGCTGGTCGACGAAGCCGACGCGCTTTGCGGCCCGGTCGAGGCCGCCCGCCCTCGGCGCGCCCGCCGCCGCACCGATGCCGACCGTGCCGTCGCCGACATCGCGGCACGCACGGTCGCCGACCTCGGGCTCGGTCAGTACATGACCGCCGCCGACCTCACCGCCCGGTTCATCGAGCCCGCGGCGACCGAATCCGGGATCCCCGCGTTGCGGACGTTCGGCCACATCCTGATCGACGAGGCGCAAGACCTCTCCCCGATGCAGTGGCGGATGTTGGCTCGCCGCTGTCCGAGTGGTTCTGCCACCCTGGTCGGCGACTTCGGGCAGGCGTCGCGGCCCGGCGCGGCGTCCGGATGGGACGACGTCCTGTCGCACCTCACTGCTTACGACGCCCCGAGGCGGGTGGACCTCACCGTCAACTACCGCACGCCCGCCGAGATCATGGACCTCGCGAACCGGCTGCTCGCCGTTGCCGCACCCGAAATCCCGCCGACCCGTTCGGTGCGGGAGACGGGCGAGCAACCTGAGTTTCGGCGGGTCGACGATCTCATCGGAGAGGTCTCCATGACCGCCCGTGACTTCTCCGGCCGGCGCGGCACGACCGCGGTCATCGCGCCCGAGGAGTTGCACGCTGCGATCGTCGACTCGTTGAGCGACATCGGGGCCGCGGCCTCCGGACCGGATGCCCTCGACGCCCGCGTCGGCGTGTTCGACGCCCTCGACGCGAAGGGCCTGGAGTTCGACCACGTGATCGTGGTGGAACCGGCCCGCCTGGTCCCGCCCGACCGCGCCGGTCTGCGCACCCTCTACGTGACGCTCACCCGCGCCACCCAGACCCTGCGCGTCGTCCACTCCGCACCCCTCCCCGAAGCCCTGCGCGCCTGACCAACGGGGACGGTGGGTCAGGGGGTCGCGGAGGGGGACTCGGCGGCGCGCTTGAAGCCCTCGTTCTCGGTGGCGATGGCCGTGCCGATCGGGCCCTTGATCAGGCGGCCGAAGATGGCGCTGCCGGGTCCGGTGATGTCGATGCCGAGCCGGTTGCGGCATCCGTCGGCGGTCGGTTCGATCTCGTGACTGCCCGTCATCGTGACGGTCATCACCTTGGTGGCCCACGAGAATCCTCGAGCGGGCGTGAAGGTCTGCACCGTCCACACCGTGGACCGCTGCCGCGGCTGCTTCACCCGTGCGGTGCTGCCGAGTCGCAGCGGTCCCTCGTCGAGTCGCTCGACACTGGTGATGGTGGGCGTGATCTGCGGCCAGTCCTCGACGGCGACGGTGAGTCCCCACACCGTCTCGGCCGGAGCATGGATGTCGATGACATTCTCGATGTGCATGCCCGAGAGTGTACCAACTGGTACATAGGATTGCTACCCTGGGGTCGTGCCCGACTCCGAGTCTGAATCCGTGCCCGTTTCCGACGCGCGTCAGCGACTCCTCGACCTGGTCGCGGCCTACGTCGCGGACCACGGCCTGAGTCAGCTGAGCCTGCGCGATCTGGCCGCCGCGGTCGGAACCAGTCACCGGATGCTCAACTACCACTTCGGTTCCCGAGCCGGGCTCTTGGCCGCGATCGTCGAGGGCATGGAAGCGCAGCAGCGTGTCGCGCTCGACGAGATTGCGCGGACGGCCACCGCGCCGAGCGAGCTACTCACCCGACAGTGGGCCGGGCTCACCCAGGCTTCGGTCCTGCCCTTCGTGCGGCTCTTCTTCGAGGTCGCAAGTCACGCGTTCCACGGCGCCGCGGGAACCGAGGCGTTTCTCGACGGATTGACCGCGCCGTGGCTCGACGTCGCCCGTGACATCGCGACCCGCCTCGATCTACACGTGGCCGACGCCGAGGTGTTGCTCGGCATCGCGGTGGTGCGGGGACTGCTCTTCGAGGTCCTCGCCACCGGCGACGTCGTGGCTCCGACCGCCGCCTTCGAGCGATTCATCGTGATGTGGGAGGCGACACGGTCCGCCGCGTAGCGGCGCGAACTACGGCAGACGGGGAATCGTGTCGGCGTCGAGCCAGGCGTGGAAGAACGTGGTGAGGTCGCGGCCGAACACCGCGCTCGTCAGCGCGATGAAGTCGGTCGTCGTCGCCGTGGAGTACCGATACTTGGCGTTCCACTGCTTGGCGATCTCGAAGAACTTCGTATCGCCGATCGTGCGTCGTAAGGCGTGCAACGTGAGCGCACCCCGTTCGTAGATGGATCCGGTGAACAGGCCGTCGGGTCCGGGGTTGTTCGGTGGGGTGAGCTTTGCTCCTTCACTGGCCCGCAGGTCGATCATCGTGCGATCGAGGTCGAACGAGGAGTTGGAATGCGCGGCCCAGAGGTACTGCGCGTACGTGGCCCAACCCTCGTTGAGCCAGATGTCGGCCCAGCGCCGGATGCCGACCGAGTCACCGAACCATTGGTGCGCGAGCTCGTGGGCCACGGTCATCTCGGCGTCGAGGTCGGTACCGAGCATGTCGCTGCCGAAGACCGACATCGTCTGGGTCTCGAGTGCGTATCCGATCTTGGGTTGCACCACCACCGCGCCGTACGCGCCGAACGGGTAGGCCCCGAACAGTGAGCTGAAGTAGTCGATCATCGTGCCCGTCTTGGTGAACGACTGCGAGTCGAACCCGAAGGCGTCGTCGCGGAAGTAGTTGCGGATCGGGACGCCGGCCGCGCTCGTGCTGCGTTGGACACGCATTGGTGCGATCACGACCGTGGCCAGGTAGGTCGCCATCGGTTGATCCATCGTCCACTCCCACGCCTGGCGTCGGCCCGGTGCCGCGCGACGGTGCAGCGTTCCGTTGGCCGCGACCGCGACGGAGTCGGGCACCGTCACCGTCACCGCGAATGTCGCCTTGTCGGACGGGTGGTCGTTGCCGGGGAACCACGTGCGTGCGCCGACCGGTTCGCTCACGACGAAGACGTCGCCGTCCGAGGTGCGGGTCCAACCCAGTTGTCCGGCGTCCGCGGTCTTCGGTTCGCTCGGATCGGTGATGGTGTGCGGTACGCCGTGGTACGTGACCCGAGTGACGAACCGACGCGACTCCGCCAGGGTCGTCGAGGGATGGACCACGATCTTGGCGCGGTGGCGCGAGACGTCGGCCGGACGGCCGTCGACCGTCACGCGATCGACGGTGAAACCCGCGAGGTCGAGTTCGAAGCTCCGCAACATCCGGGTCGCCGTGCTCTCGACGGTCGTCGTGGCTCGGATCTGCGGACGGTCCGGCGAGTACCCGATGCGGATGTCGTAGTGGGTGACGTCGTACCCGCCGTTGCCGGACGTCGGGAAGTAGTGGTCACCGATCGTGCCGGCGCCGGCCGCGCCCCGAGTGGTCCCCGACGCGTGGGTCGGACCGCTGCTGGCACAGCCGGCGCCCACGAGGACGGCGACGGTCACGAGCGCGACCC
>JBDUBS010000174.1:0-1577 GCA_040003875.1 Acidimicrobiia bacterium
TCCGTCATCACCGCGCTCGGCATCCTCGTCGGTCTTGCGGTCGCCGCCACGGCGATCGCGGCGGCCGCGATCTTCGGTCCGGTGTTTCCGTACCTCGTGCGCTGGACCTGGGTCACGGGCGCGCTCCTCGGCGTCGTGACGCTGCTCGGGCTGCTCTCGATCGCATCGGTGCGCGGACGCGAGGTCGCGGCTGCGCTCGCCGCGGTCGGTCTTGTCGCGGTCGGCGTCCTCTCGACGGTCGCCGCCGCTGATACGGGTGTGCCGTATGCCGACCGACAGGCCGGCGAACGCACGCTCAGCCGCCAGGTGCTCGCGGCCCTCCCCGATGGTCGCGGGCCGGTCCTGATCGACACCACCCGCGCGCTGTTCGCGGTGCCCGGTCTGACCCTGCAGATCGAACGCCAGGGGATCCCGGTGATGGTCTCACCGTGGCAGGCCGTCGTCTACGGCGACCGGCGCCTCCCGCATCGGTCGCATTTCCGCGCCGTGCTCGAGGTCGCCGAGGGCTCCGATGCGGATCTCACGCCGTTGGGTGGTCGGCGCATCGCGGAGTTCCACGAGCGCAACGCCGCCGGACACACCGTCGAGCATGTCGCGGTCTTCCTCGTGCACCCACGATGCGTCGCGCACGTCGACCTCAGGGACACGAACCGCGGCGCGGCCCGCTACCACGGCGCCCGGGAAGGACCCGTCTGCCTGTTCGTCCGCTGACCCCCGCGTTCCCTCCGACCCTTGTCCCTCCCCGTACCGCCTCGGTACACCAGGGGACAATCGTCAGCAGACGCGTCAGGGGGTGAGGCCGGCGCACGCCTGGCGGGACGTGAATGCCGCACGGTCCGCGTCGGCCGCCGTCCCACTCAACAGGTGGGGGATACCGCCCTGGATCCGGGCCGGGTCCCACTCGTAGGCATCAACATCGCGACCGGTCACGGTCAACTTCAGCACGCCGGTGATCCCCGCCGGACCCGACTCGTTGTAGAAGGCGAAGTTGCCGAGGCCGTAGTCGACGAACGCGGTCCCGAGGCGGCCACCGGTCTCGACGCGGTGACTGTGACTCCCGACGATCACGTCGGCGCCGGCATCGGCGAGGTGCTGCGCGAGCTCTTGCTGCCGCGGCGACGGACACGTGCTGCCCTCGACACCCCAGTGGAGGTACACGACGATCGTGTCGGCATCCATGCGCGCAGTTCGGATCCCGGCGATCAGCCGATCGACGCTGGCACCCTTGGTCGACGCGAGGCCCGGTTGGGCATCGGTCGCGGTCCACGGCGTGATGAGCCAGTCGTCGAGCACGTCGGTCGCCGCGAACACTGCTATCCGCTGACCCTTCACGTCGGTGCGCCAGGGCCGGTATGCCTCCTCCGCATTGGCGCCGATCCCCAGGACCACGAGGGGGGTCTGGGCCTTGGCGGCGAGTGTCTCGGTGAACCCCGCGGGCCCGTAGTCGCGGCCGTGGTTGTTGGCCATGGTCACCACGTCGATCCCGGCACTGCGAAGCGCCTCGAACGCGCTCGGCGGGGCCCGGAAGTTGTAGTTCTTCGGATCGGGCGATCCGCCGGTGGCGATCGCGGTCTCGA
>JBDUBS010000477.1:0-1575 GCA_040003875.1 Acidimicrobiia bacterium
CGTAGGTGGCGTCGGCGAAGTCGGGGTCGGTCATGATGGTGGCCGGGTTCGAGTTCACCAGGATCACGCGGTAGCCCTCGGCGCGCAGGACCCGGCACGCCTGGGTGCCCGAGTAGTCGAACTCGCAGGCTTGACCGATCACGATCGGCCCGCTGCCGATGATCAGGATCGATTCGAGGTCGGTGCGCTTCGGCACGTCAGCTCCCAGCCATGACCGTGGTGAAGTCGGTGAACAGGTAGGCCGCGTCGTGCGGTCCGGGCGCGGCCTCGGGGTGGTGCTGGACCGAGAAGATGGGTTCGTCGGTCACCCGCAGGCCCTCGCACACGCCGTCGTTGAGGTTGACATGGGTGATCTCGACGGCCCGGTCCAGCGTTTCTGGATCGACCGCGTAGTTGTGGTTCTGGCTCGTGATCTCGACCGAGCCGGTCGGGACGTGGCGGACCGGATGGTTCCCGCCGTGGTGGCCGAACGGCAGCTTGAACGTGCTCCCACCCAGGGCGTGGCCGAGGATCTGGTGACCCAGGCAGATCCCGAACATCGGGATGCCGGTGCCCACCAGCTCGCGCACGACACCGGCCGCGCCGACGACCGCGGCCGGGTCGCCCGGACCGTTGGACAGGAAGATGCCGTCCGGCGAGCGGGCGATCACCTCGCCCGCCGGCGTCGAGGCCGGGACGATGTCGACGTAACATCCCGCGCCGGCCAGGTGGCGCAGGATCGTGCGCTTGATGCCGTAGTCGTACGCGACGACGTGGAACGGCGCGTCCGGGTCGCCGTACGAATAGGGCTCTGCGGTCGTCACCGTCGCTACCAGGTCGATGCCGTCGGTAGATACGCTCTGCTGCGCCACCGCGCGGACGGCCGCTTCATCGACACCGAACGCGCCCGGCACCGCTCCGTGGTCACGGAGATGGCGGGTGAGGCGGCGGGTGTCGATGCCGGTGATCGCCGGCAGGTGGTGGCGGGCCAGGAACTCGTCGAGCGATGCGGTAGCCCGCCAGTTGCTGTGCCGGCGCGCGAGATCACGGACGATCACCCCGCGGCACGCGGGGGCGGCCGCTTCGTCGTCGTCGGCGTTGGTCCCGTAGTTGCCGATGTGCGGGTAGGTGAAGGTGATCACCTGACCCGCGTAGCTCGGGTCGGTGAGAATCTCCTGGTAGCCGCTCAGTGCAGTGTTGAACACGACCTCACCGGTGGCGACCGCGTCGGTGGGTTCGCCGACGCACTCGCCCTCGAACACCTCGCCGTCGCGCAGGATCAGGACTGCGCCTTGCGAACGCGTACTCCGACTCATCGGGTTGCCTCCCCGTTGACCACGACCGGTTCGCCGCGCAGGATCGTGTGGCGCACCCGGCCGGTGAGCTTCCATCCGGCCCACGGTGTATTGCGACTCCGGCTCGCGAGCCGGTTGGCGTCGACCACCCACGTGGCGGCGGGATCGATCACGCAGAGGTTCGCCGGATTTCCCGGTGCCACCGGGAGCCCGTGACCGTGCTCGTCGAGTCCCGCGATGCGCGCCGGCTGCCACGAGAGGCGGGCGAGGGCGTCGGCGAGCGACAGGAGCCCGGGCTCGA
>JBDUBS010000090.1:0-5223 GCA_040003875.1 Acidimicrobiia bacterium
GTGCTGCACCGAGATGGTCCACTGCTCTTCGTCACCGGGGGTCATGAAGATGCCGCGGTTCATCGCCCACGGGTAGCTCGCGAGGTAGAGCTCCGGCCGAGTCTCGAGAAAGTCCCGGTAGTTGCGCAGCGGCGTCGGGCGGTAGGAAACACACCCCTTCGCGCCGAGGTCGACGGCGTGGCCGGGGATGTCGTTCTCGTCCATCGCCTTCGCGCAACCGTCGGCGAGCCGGGAGCCGATCGCGGCGAGGTAGTCGTACGCGTCACGGGTCATGACTTCGGTGAGCGTCGCGATGCCGGCGGCCGCGATGAGCGGGTTGCCGTTGAAGGTGCCCTGCTGCGCGGCGCCCTTGCCGATGGCATCCATCACGTCGGCCCGGCCGCCGAAGGCCGCACCCGGTGTCCCGCCGCAAATCGCCTTCGCCCAGCACGCGAGATCCGGCTGCACGCCGTAGCGCTCGGCCGCGCCGCCGTAGGCAACGGTTGCGCCGCTCTTCACCTCGTCGAAGATCAGCAGCACGCCGTGCTCGTGGAGGAGGTCCTTGAGTCCCTGGAGGTAGCCGGGATCGGGCTGGCAGATGCCGATGTTCATCATCACGGGTTCGAGGATCAGGCACGCCATCTCGGTGCCCCGGTCGGCGAGGAGTGCACGCAGCATCTCGAGGTCGTTGAACGGCACCACGTGCGTGTAGTCGGCAACTCCCGCGGGGATCCCGGTCGACATCGGCGTGGTGGACGGCGCATCGCGCCCGCCGATCAGATCGGAGCCGGGCACGACCGAGAACATCACCGGGTCGTGGTGCCCGTGGTACGAGCCCTCGATCTTGATCAGATGCTCGCGCCCGGTCGCCGCACGCGCGACACGGATCGCGCTCATCGTCGCCTCGGTCCCGGAGTTGGCGAAGCGTACGGAGTCGACGCCGAACCGGTCGCAGATGATCTCCGCGAACTCGACGGTGGCCGCGGTGGGCGCGGCGAAGTGCGTGCCGGTGCGAGCGGCGCGCTCGATGGCCTCGGCCACCTTCGGGTGCGCGTGACCGACCACCATGCAGCCGAAGCCGTTGTGGAAGTCGAGGTACTCGTTCCCGTCGACGTCGGTGACGTGACTCCCCTTGCCCTCACGCAGGTACACCGGGTACGGGTCCCACGCCTGGAACGAGGAGGGAACGCCCATCGGCATGTGCTGCACCGCCCGTTCGAACAGTGTCTTCGATCCAGTGGTGCGGGCCCAGAGCCGCTCGTTCTCTGACGCGGCGATCGCCTGGGCGGCGGGGGTGAGGTGCTCGGTCATGGATGCTCTCGATGCTCGAAGGTCAGTGCTTGATGAAGAAAGTGCGCCTCAATGTTTGATCATGATGTGTTTGAGCTCGGTGTAGGCCTCGATCGCGTAGATCGACATGTCCTTGCCGTAGCCCGACTGCTTGAAGCCGCCGTGGGGCATCTCCGAGGTGATCGGGATGTGGTCGTTCACCCAGACGCACCCGAAGTCGAGCGCCGCAGTCATGCGCATCGCGCGGCCCACGTCGCTGGTCCACACGCTCGCCGAGAGGCCGTAGTTCACGTCGTTCGCCCACGCCAGCGCCTGGTCGTCGTCGGAGAAGCGCTGGACCGTCACCACGGGGCCGAAGACCTCGCGCTGCACGATCTCGGCGTCCTGTGCGGGGTTCACCACGACCGACGGCGCGTAGAAGAAGCCGGGCCGGTCGAGTTCGGTACCGCCGACCGTGATCTCCGCGCCGGCCTCGGCGGCCCGGCTCACCATGCCGCTCACCCGTTCTCGCTGCTTGGCCGAGATCACCGGACCCATCGCGGTGTCGTCCGCGAACGGGTCGCCGGTGACGATCTTGCCGACCGAGTCGGTCAGGCCGCTGACGAGGTCGTCGAAGACCTTCGGCCCGGCCATCAGCCGGCAGGGCGCCGTGCAGTCCTGGCCCGAGTTGTAATACGACATGTCGGTGAGACACTCCACCGCGGCGGCGATGTCGGCATCGTCGAAGATGATCACCGGTGCCTTGCCGCCGAGTTCGAGGTGCACGCGCTTGAGCGTTTCGGCGGCCGTGCGGGCGATGACCTTGCCGGTCTCCACGCTGCCGGTGAGCGAGACCATGGCGACGTCGGGATGGCGGACGAGCGCGTCGCCTGCACTCTTGCCGTCGCCGGTGACCACGTTGAGGACCCCGGGCGGAAGGATGTCGGCGGTGATCTCCGCGAGGCGGAGTGCCGTCATCGGAGTGAGCTCCGACGGCTTGAGCACGACGGTGTTGCCCGCTGCGAGCGCGGGACCGAGTTTCCAGGTGGCCATGTTGATCGGGTAGTTCCAGGGCGCAATCGAACCGACCACCCCGAGGGGATCCCGCCGCAGGTACGAGGTGTGCTCCTCGATGTACTCGCCAGCGGCCCGGCCCTCGAGGAACCGGGCCCCGCCGGCGAAGAAGCGCCAGTTGTCGAGCGTGAGATCCATCTCGAACTCGATCATCCCGCCCGGCTTGCCGCAGTTCTGCATCTCGAGTCGTTTGATCGTGTCCATGTCGGCCTCGATCGCATCCGCGACTGCGAACAACTTCTCGCTCCGGGCACGTGGCGTCAGAGTGCGCCAAGCCCCGAACGCGCCCTTGGCGGCGGCGACGGCAGCGTCCACGTCGGCGGCATCCGACGCGGGCACGGCGCTGATGACCTCCCCCGTGGCGGGGTTGAGCACGTTGTCGGTGGCGCCGCTCGACGCGTCCACCCATGCGCCGCCGATGAAGTTCTGATTGCGCATCCGTTGCTCCCTCGTTCGCGTTCGAGCGGCCCTCGCCCGGTTGACCACGATATTGCGTGGTCGTGGGGCCTGCGCACAAGGGAATCCGTCGAGATTCTGACAGCGCGGTACGGAATCCGGCGAAAATGAGTTCTTGCGCCGCGTAGGTCCCATAGCCCAGACTCCCGCTACCCATGAGCGAAGTTCCAGGCCAGGAGCCCGCACCGTTGACGACGGAAACTGTCATCAGCATCGACCACGTCACGAAGCGGTTCGGCGCGTTCGTGGCGGTCGACGATGCGAACTTCGAGATCCGGCGGGGCGAGTTCTTCTCGATGCTCGGGCCCTCGGGGTGCGGCAAGACCACCACCCTGCGCATGATCGCCGGTTTCGAACAGCCTTCCGACGGGGCGATCCGGCTCGAGGATGAGGACGTGTCCCGGGTCCCGCCCTACAAGCGCAACGTCAACACGGTGTTCCAGCAGTACGCGCTCTTCCCCCACCTCAACGTCCGGGCCAACGTCGCGTTCGGTCTGCAGTCCAAGAAGGTCGCCAAGGCCGAGGTCCAGCGGCGGGTCGACGAGATGCTGGAGGTCGTCAGACTCGCCGACTTCGGTGCTCGCAAGCCGGCCCAGCTGTCCGGAGGCCAGCAGCAGCGCGTCGCGCTCGCACGGGCGCTCGTGAACTACCCGAGTGCCCTCCTGCTCGACGAGCCGCTCGGCGCGCTCGACCTCAAGTTGCGTCAGACCATGCAGCTGGAGCTGAAGCGGATCCAGCGCGAGGTCGGCATCACGTTCGTGTTCGTGACCCACGACCAGGAAGAGGCGCTCACCATGAGCGACCGGATCGCAGTGATCAACGAAGGTCGGGTGGAACAGATCGGGACGCCCGAGGAGATCTACCACCAGCCCGCGTCGGTGTTCGTCGCCGGGTTCATCGGGATGGCCAACCTGCTACCGGCGACGGTGGAATCGCGGTCTGCCGACCGGGCCGTGGCCAAGCTGGTCGACGGCACCACCGTCGACGCATCCGCGGTCGAAGGCCTCGAGGTCGGCGATCCGGCCACGTTCATGATCCGTCCCGAGCGCATGCACCTGAGCGTGGCCGACGCAGCCGGCCTCTCGGCCCGGGTCGTCGACCTCGTGTTCCAGGGACCGCTGATTCGTTTCGAGTTGGCGCTCGACGACGAGACGCCGCTCGTCGCCCACGTCGGACCGGACGAGGAACTCCCGTTCCTTCGCCCGGGCGACCGGGTCCAAGTGGTGTGTGATGCCGACGGTGGTCGCCTCCTACGGCGCCACGATCGGGTAGTGGCCGTCGCGGCCGTGGAATGACCAAGGGAGACACCGAGATGACCGAACGTGATGCAAGCCGGGCCGAGGCAGTGCGCATGGCACGCGCCGCGATGTCGCGCCGCCAGTTCATCGGGCGGGCGGGCGCGTTGTTCGGCACTGCGCTGGTCGGGCCGTCGGTGCTCGCCGCCTGCGGTTCGAGTGGCGGATCGAAGGGTGCCGGCGGGGCGAAGTCGGTCTCGATCTCGAACTGGACCAGTTACATCAGCGACCAGTCGAAGAAGGACTTCCAGCGAGATACCGGTATCAAGCTCACCTACACGGAAGACATCAACGACAACAACGAATACTTCGCGAAGATCCGTCCGAACCTCAGCCGTCATCAGAGCATCGGACGCGACGGGTTCGTCCTCACGGACTGGATGGCGAACCGCATGATCAACCAGGTGAAGTGGACCCAGCCGTTCCCGGTCTCCGACTTCCCGAACAAGAAGAATCTGCGGGCCGCGCTGGCCCATCCGGGCTTCGACCCGCAGCGGAAGTCGAGCGCGCCGTGGGCCAGTGGTATCGCCGGTATCGCGTACAACATGAAGACAACCGGCAAAGAGATCAAGACGATCGACGACTTCCTCGCGGTCCAGGGCACCAAGACGGTGCTCAGCGAGATGCGTGACACCATCGGCCTCTTCATGATGGCCGACGGCAAGGACATCAAGTCGCCCACTTACGCCGATGCGCAGCCCTCCTTCGATCGCCTCCAGAAGGCGTTGTCTGACGGCACCATTTCGGGGACGAACGGGAACGAGTACGTGAACGACCTCGGGGCAGGCAATCTCGCCGCCGCATTCGCGTGGTCGGGTGACGTCGCCCAGATCGCCAAGGACAACCCCGACATCAAGTTCGCAGTACCCGAGTCGGGCGGCACCCTCTGGTCGGACAACTTCATGCTGCCGGATACCACCGACAAGGCCGCCCTCGGCACCGACTTCATCAACTTCTTCTACGACCCGAAGAATGCCGCCGTGCTGACCGCCGAGATCCAGTACATCTCACCGGTCGACGGCGTAGCCGACGAGCTGACCAAGCTCGGCGGCGACGCGGCCAAGCTCGTGGACAACCCGCTCGTCGTTCCGACCGACGCCTTCCTCGCGCAGCTGTCGATCTTCGGGGTGCTCGACGCAAAGGCCGAGGA
>JBDUBS010000029.1:0-5223 GCA_040003875.1 Acidimicrobiia bacterium
CCTCGGCCGGATCGGCCCCATCACCGAAGGCATGGTCGCGTTGCTGCTCGGAATCCCACTGCTCCTATTCGTCTGCGTCCAGATCGAGGAGAGCCATGAGCGGAGACGCTGAACAGCGCGCGACTGTCCGCATCGCGGTCGCGCTGGGCGCGACCACGGTCTCGGCGCTCGCGCTCGCGGTGGTGTACCTCACGGGCGGACAGACCCAGCTGGAAGGGATCTTCCTTGCGATCGCGCTCGGCGGTCTCGGCTACGCGCTCGTCGTCGCGGCCCGGGGCCTCCTTCCACAGGGTCCGTTCACCGAGGACCGCCATCCGCTCGCGTCCACGCCGGACGACATCGCCGCAGTCGCGCACGACTTCGAGGCGGTGTACGACAAGGGACGGTACGACGAGGCCGAGTCCGCGGAGGGCCTCGCCCGCCGCCGGCTCATCGGGCGCATGTTCGCGGGCGCGGTCGGCGCGCTCGGGGTCGCCGCGTTGTTCCCCATCGCGTCGCTCGGGCCGCGTCCGGGGAACAAGCTGTTTCGCACGCAGTGGCGCAAGGGTTCCCGCGTGGTCTCGGACCAGGGCGAACCGGTGAAGGCGAGCGACCTCGACGTCGGCGAGATCATCGCCGTCTTCCCCGAGGGGCACGTCGGCTCCGCCGACAGCCAGACGCTGCTGATCCGCCTCTCGGAGACGCCGGTGACCACGCGACCGGGCCGTGAGACCTGGGGCCCGGCGGGTTACGTCGCGTACTCCAAGGTCTGTACCCACGCCGGGTGCCCGGTCGGCCTGTACCAGCAGGCGATCGAACGGCTGCTGTGCCCCTGCCACCAATCGACCTTCGAGGTGTCCACCGGCGCCACTCCGGTGTTCGGCCCCGCCACCCGCCCCCTCCCGCAGCTCCCACTCATGGTGGACGCGCACGGATATCTCTGCGCGCAGCGCGACTTCGACCAGCCGATCGGCCCCGGCTTCTGGAATAGGGACCGCTGATGCCGATCGACGACGTCATCCGTGGTCTGGATCGCCGCCTGGGACTCGCCCGTTTCGCGCGGACCGCGCTCAACAAGGTGTTCCCCGACCACTGGTCGTTCATGATCGGCGAGATCGCGCTCTACTGCCTCGTCGTCCTCATCGCGACCGGCGCGTACCTCACGTTCTTCTACGTGCCCGACGCGCGTCAGGTCGTGTACCACGGCAGCTACGCGCCGCTCGACGGCGTGACCATGTCCGCCGCGTACCAGTCGACCCTCCAGTTGAGCTTCGACGTACGCGCCGGGCTGCTGATGCGCCAGATCCATCATTGGGCGGCGCTGTTGTTCGTCGGCGCGATCCTCGTGCACCTGCTGCGCATCTTCTTCACCGGCGCGTTCCGCAAGCCGCGCGAGCTCAACTGGGTGATCGGGTTGAGCCTGTTCCTGCTCGCCCTCGGCAACGGCTTCACCGGCTACAGCCTCCCGGACGATCTCCTCTCGGGAACCGGATTGCGCATCGCCTACTCGGTGTTGCTGTCCATCCCGCTCGTGGGCACGTGGCTGGCGTTCCTCGTCTTCGGCGGCGAGTTCCCGAGCAACGACATCATCCCGCGGCTGTTCGTGATCCACGTGCTGGTCATCCCCGCGCTGATCGTCGGGCTCCTCACCCTGCACCTGGCGATGTTGGTGCGGCAGAAACACACACAGTTCCCCGGACCGGGCCGCCGCGAGACCAACGTCGTGGGCTCCAAGCTCTGGCCGACGTTCACCGCCAAGACCCTCGGCCTCTTCTTCTTCGTGTTCAGCGTCTGCGCCGCGATCGGTGGCCTGTTCCAGATCAACCCGATCTGGCTGTACGGCCCGTTCGACCCCTCAGCGGTGAGTGCCGGCTCGCAACCCGACTGGTACATCGGATGGCTCGAGGGAGCGCTGCGGCTCATGCCACCGTGGGAGCTGCGTCTCGCAGGCTTCGAGATCCCGAATCCCTTCTTCCCTGGCGTCCTGCTCCCCGGCATCACGTTCACGGTGATGTTCCTCTGGCCGTGGATCGAGGCCCGCCTCAGCAAGGATCACGACGACCACCACCTGCTCGACCGACCGCGCGACCGACCGCGTCGCACCGCACTGGGTGTCGGGGTGCTCACCTTCTATCTCGTGCTGTTTCTCGCCGGCGGCAACGACGTCATCGCCGCGCACCTCGGACTCTCCATCAACTCGGTGACGTTCGCGTTCCGCGCGTTGGTGTTCGTACTGCCGCTGGTCGCCGCCTTCGTCACCTACCGGCTCTGCCACGAGCTCGCCCGACGGGACCCGTCCGACGCATCACCACTCGCCGTCCTCGAGCGCACGTCACAGGGCGCCTACGTGGAGGCAGAGCCGGACCGCGAACCGGTGGACTGAGCTACTCGCCGGGGACCGTCGAGTTGCGCGTCTCGCGGACGAAACCGGCCAGGGCCAGGAACAGTGCCGCGGCGCCGATCACCACGAGCCAGGCGCCGAAGGCGAACCCGCTCGCCATCACCGTGGCGCTCAGGCCCACCGCGAACGGCCAGACCGAGTGCAACGGGAAGACGTCGACCGGGCCGTCGCCGTCGGCGATGGACGCATCGGGGAGATCCTCGGTACGGGGCGGCGCGTGGCGGGCCAGCAGCCAGATCGATCCGCCGGTGACGAGACCCATCGCCGCGCTCGCGGCGAGCATCACCGAGCCGGCCTGTTCGTAGGACACGAGCCAGTACGCGGTGCCGATCACGACGAAGAACGCGGCCACGGCGAAGAACACCCGCGCTTCGTTCTTCACCTCTGCTCCGCCGCCGCGGCATCGTCAGCCCCGGGCGGATGGTGCAGATCCCAGACCGGCCGCTCGGAGCGGATCGGGGGCAGGTTGTCGAAGTTGTGCTCGGGCGGCGGCGAGGTCGTCGCCCATTCGAGGGTCTGACCGCCCCACGGGTCGTCACCGGCGGGCGCACCGTGGCGCAGGCTGGTGACGAGGTTCCAGAGGAACGCGAGCACGCCGACGGCGAGAATGTAGGAGCCGATCGTGGAGATCAGGTTGAGCGTCCCCCATCCTTCCTTGGCGGTGTAGGTGGCAACACGACGGGGCATGCCGTCGAGGCCGAGCTGGTGCTGTACGAAGAACGTCACGTTGATCCCGACGAAGAACGCGACGAAGTGCACCTTGCCCCAGCGCTCGTTGAGCATCCGCCCAGTCATCTTCGGGAACCAGTAGTAGATGCCGGCGAACGCGCCCATCACCAGCCCCATGATCACGTAGTGCATGTGGGCCACCACGAAGTACGTGTCGGTGAGGCTGAAGTCCACCGGTGCCATCGCCTGCAGGACGCCGGTCAGGCCACCGAGGAGGAACACCACCAGCATGCCGATCGCGAACAGCATCGGCGTGTCGAGCCGGATGTGTCCGCCCCACATCGTGCCGATCCACGTGAAGAGCTTGATGCCGGTCGGAACCGCGATGAGCAGGCTCATCAAGCTGAAGAACGAGAGCTCGACGACGCCCGTGGCGAACATGTGGTGGGCCCAGACGCCGAAGCTGAGTCCGCCGATCGCGAGCGTCGCGAACACCAGGGACTTGTACCCGAACACCGGCCGCCGCGAGAACACCGGGAACACCTCGGTCACCACCCCGAAAAAGGGCAACGCGATGATGTACACCTCGGGATGACCGAAGAACCAGAACATGTGCTGCCAGAGGATCGGCGTGCCGTCCTTCGTCGCGTCGAAAACATGCGTACCCAGATGGCGGTCGGTGAACAGCATCACGAGCGCGGCGGTCAGCACCGGGAACGTCAACAGCACCATCATGCTCGTCACGAGCATGTTCCAGGTGTAGATCGGCATCCGGAACATCGTCATGCCCGGTGCCCGCAACATGAAGACGGTCGTCACGAGGTTCACCGCAGTCATGACGCCGGCGGTGCTCGTGACGACGACGCCGATGATCCACAGATCGGGACCGACCCCGGGCGAGTACACCGCGCCGGACAGTGGGGCGTAGGCGAACCACCCGAAGCTCGCGGCGCCGCTCGCCGTGAGGAACCCCGAGATCATCGTCAGGCCGCCGAACAGGTAGAGCCAGTACCCGAGCGCATTCAGACGCGGGAACGCCATGTCCGGGGCGCCGATCTGGAGCGGCACGATGTAGTTCGCGAGGCCGAACGCGAACGGAACCGCGAACAGGTAGATCATGATGCTGCCGTGCATCGTGAAGAACTCGTTGTACGTCTGCGGATCCACGAGGTGTTCGTTGGGTTGCGCGAGTTGCGTGCGAATCAGCAGCGCGAGCACGCCACCCATGCAGAAGAACCCGATCGCGGTGAAGATGTAGCTCAGGCCGATCTGTTTGTGGTCGGTCGTGGTGACCCACCGCAGGATCCCCGTGGCGCCCTGCGGCTCCGGATCGCGTTCGGGGGTCGGGCGCTCGGCGGTGACGGTCATGCGGGCACCTGCTTCCGTGCGACCCAGGCGCGGTAGTCCGCCGGGGTGACCGCGCGCACCGCGAACGTCATCCGGGCGTGGTCGAGACCGCAGAACTCGGCGCAGTAGCCCTTATACATGCCGACGCGATTCACGTTGATCTGGAACTGGTTCTTCACGCCGGGCACGACGTCGCGTTTGAACAGGAACTGGGGGATATAGAAGGAGTGGATGACGTCGCGCGACGTGAGGACGAACCGCACGGTCTCGTGCACGGGGACGACCATCACCGGGGTGCGGTCGGGAAGCCCCGTGACGGTGATGTCATCGGCGCGGTAGTGGAACTGCCATTGCCACTGGAACCCGCGTACCTCGATGGTGACATCGGGCTTGGCGCTCAAGGAGTCGACGCGGTTCTGCACCTTCCACGACGCCACGAAGAGCCCGAGCACGATGACGATCGGGATGACCGTGTAGGTGATCTCCAAGGGGACGTTGTACTGGCGCTGGCTCGGGACGCCGTCCCGGCCGCGATGCCGGTACCGCAACAGGCACCAGATGATCAGCGATACCACGAGCGCTCCGACGCCCAGCGCGATCATCACGCCGACGCGCCACAGATCGGACATTCCGGTACTCTGGGTGGTCGCCGCGCGCTGCTCCCCCAGGGTGTCGCCGCACCCTGCGAGCACCGCCAGTGTTGCGAGCACCGCCAATCGGTGTGCTCGAGTGGGCCGGCGCATCCGGCGAAGCTAGCGCCGCGCCGGCACAGGCGCCGAGGGTCGTTCCCGATCCCGACGCCACGACGCGAACGGAGGAGTTCGGTC
>JBDUBS010000112.1:0-1574 GCA_040003875.1 Acidimicrobiia bacterium
GTCGAGCTTGAGCGCCGCAACGTTCCGCCCGCCGGGGCTGCTGCACGAGCCGCTGGACGTCACCCAGCCCCCCGTCCGTGTGCAGTTCATGAGGCCGAGATAGTAGGTCTCGACGGCGCCCCAGCTGCCGCCCCCGACCGTGCTTCCGCCACCAGATCCGGAGCCGCTCCCCGTGCCCCCGGCGGCTTTCGGGACGACCGGCTTCGCCGTGGGCTTCGGTGCGACCGGCGTCTTGATCGTCTGGAAGATGCCGTGGCCCGGCGCGCCCAGTCGGACGCCGGTCGTGCTCTTCGCGTCAGCGCTGACGTCCATCGCGACTGTCGTGCCGAACGGCAAGGACGCGGATGGGGTGAAGATCAGGACGGTGTCCGACTCCGCCCAGCTGACCGTCCCGGTGACGGCCTTCCCGCCAGCCGTGGCCGTGAACGCGCGCGTCGTGCTGACACGATCCATCGCCTCTGTGAATCGGATGGAGATCGCGGCGTCGCGGGCGACGTCCTGGGTCGTGTCCCTGGGTCGGAAGCGGACGACCGTCGGAGCCGTCGTCGTCTGGATCGCGAGTGAGACCGGGTCCAGCACGAGCCCGTCGAGATCGCGCACGCCGGAGACCACGAAGTGGTACGCGACGTCGGGCTGCAGCGGCGCCGCGGGGACGAACAGGTAGTGCGTAGGGCCCTCGGTAGGGTCACTCGCTTCGATGGTGCCCGCGGCCGGCGGATCGAGGCGGACCGCGGTCAGCACCGTGGCCGGAACGACCGGGCGCGCAAACGAGACGAGGAAGCTCGTGGAGACCGACACCCGTGTCCCGATCCGGTCTGTCGCCACGATCGAGGCAGTCGTGGCATCACGGGTCAGGAAGGCGGCCCGGGCAGGGCGCATCAGGGGCTGGCCGGACCGAGTCAGGGCGCCCGCCTGGACGGTGATCGTGTGGAGGGTGCCGACCGACCAGCGGCCGCGCGGCGCGATGGTCACCGTCGTCCCGGATGCGTTCCAGCTGAGGTCGACCTGGGTCGGCGGATCGACCGCGAGCGCGGCGGCGACCGATCCGGGGTCCATCGCTGTACTGAACTTTATCGTGACCGGGGTCGCGAGGCCGCGGTCGGTCGAGAAGGTCGTGCTGAATTCCGCCTGCGCCAGGGGGAGGATCGGACTGACCGGCGTTGCGGTGATGAGCGCAGGCTCTCCTGCCCCGATGACACCGATGCCGAGAGCGATCGCCAGGC
Source organism: Acidimicrobiia bacterium (assembly GCA_040003875.1). Classification (GTDB taxonomy): domain Bacteria; phylum Actinomycetota; class Acidimicrobiia; order IMCC26256; family JAENVU01; genus JAENVU01. The sequence continues at coordinate 1,224 of JBDUBS010000112.1, forward strand.
CGAGCGCGAGACCGGCCCGGGCCATCACCGACCGTCGCACCAATGTGCCGACGTAGATCGCGATGAAGACGGGGACGGCCAGCAGCGAGACAGCGGCCTGATGCAATAGACGCTCCTGCTCGTGGGCTGGGGGTTCCACCGAGGGGGGCTTCGGTTCGCCGTGACGGGCGAACGAGACGAGGATAGCATCGTGCCCTGACCCCGGGCAAACGAACCCGCCTCGGGCGCTGTCTGGGACTGTCATCAGGAAGACGATCTCGAGGGTCGATCGCGTAGTCGCGGCCGTTGACCGGCCGGGGGCCGATCGGCGGCCGCAAGGCCTCCGGCGGGCCGGAAGCGGCCGTGAACGCC
>JBDUBS010000299.1:0-1566 GCA_040003875.1 Acidimicrobiia bacterium
ACCGCGACCGGGTTGTCGCGCGTCGCCCGGGCCGGGATGAACTGGCGGTCCGCGTCCGGGGTGCAGTGGCACCGGACCGAAGGCACCGTCACCGGAGTCCGCGGCGCCGACGGCATCTTGGTGCGGGTCCGATTCCGTGACGACGCGGGCCGCAGCCACTTGGCCAAGGCGTTCGTCGGCGATCCGTCGAAAAAGTGGCTCACGATGCACGTGCCGATGCGGTTCGACCCGAACCACGTGGATCGGATCGAACTCGTCGGGTTCGAGAACCGCGGCCCGGTCGCGGCGCTCCTGATCGCGGGCGCACCGCTGGGAGCAGGCATCGCCGCGCTGGTCGTGGCCGTCGGCCTCTGGCGCCGCCGCCGGCTCGTCGCGGTGAGCGCCAGGCCGATCGCGGTGCTGCGCCGCCCCATCACCCTTGGGCTCGCCATCCTCGCCGCGGGTATCGGTGCGTGGGCCGCGGGGACCGTGATCGAACGCGGGTGGCGCGCCATCGCGTCGTCGACTGGTCACCTGGTGAGCACCATCTTCGGCGACTTGCTCGGTGTGCTCGTCCCGGTGGTGGCGTTCGCACTCGGCGCGTTGGCGACTGCTTGGCTCGCCCGCCACCGCAATCACGAACATCACCACGGTCTGCTCTCGAGGGCGCACGGTCTCATCGACCGCGCCGCCGAGATGGTGCCCTCACCCGAGGACCTCGGGCCGCAAGACGACGTCGAAGCCCGGTCCGGTCGGTAGGCCGGATCAGCCGCAGCTACTCGCGGTCACTGCGCCGGGATCACACTCTTCCCAGTTGGTCACGGTGAGGGTCGAGTCCCCGAAGCCGACGATCTGCTCGAGCCGTGGGTCGTAGGCAACGTTCATGTTGTTCTTCACCTGGATGTTGTTGGCGTAGATCGCACCCTGGAAGTCGGCGTTGTTCTTGAACGCGATCGGCCCGTTGGGCGCGTAGAGCAGCACCGCGGTGTTGTCGCCGCTGACGAGGTTCGACGAACTCGGCGAGAAGTTGTTCTTGATCCCGATCGCGCAGTCACCCGGGTTTCCGCCGTTGGTGGCGCATCCCGACGCCGGAGCCGAGTACCACGTTGCGAGCACGATGAGCTTGTTCCCCGTCCCGCTCGCGCCGATGCCACCGCTCGACATGTCGATCGGGGCGTCCGTGGCGATGACCGTGAGGTCCCCTGACACGGTGGCGCCGTCGAGGCTCACCGGATAGGCCGAACTGCCGCCGGTGATGTAGAACGCACCGGACAATGCCGTCTTGTGGGCCGCGATGTAGCTGTTGAACGTCGCGTATTCGGTAGGGAACGAGTAGGTGTGCACGGTGCCCGCGGGATAGTTCGCCGAGTTGAACACGAAGGTGGGCATCGCCTGCGTGCCCGAGGCGGCGGTGCAGGAGTTCGGCGTCTTGGTCCCGGTGACCGTGGAGGTGATCGTCCCCCATGCCGTAGCCGATCCCGCGATGGTGCCGCCGCTGATCTTGAACTTGGCGTGACCCGGGTCGTCGGTGCAGCCGGGAGTGGCATCAGAGGCCTTGGCGTTGCCGCCGATCGAGCCACCGTTGCT
>JBDUBS010000464.1:0-1563 GCA_040003875.1 Acidimicrobiia bacterium
CATGCCGCAAGCGTCGCACTTGCCGGTGGGTCGGCGCGGTCAGGGATGGCGGCGCAACCGCCGGAACGCGACCTGCAGTGCAACCGCGATACCGCCGCCGGTCATGACGAGCGGGAGCATCCACTCCTCGACCGGCATCCCGGCGACGTGAGCGAAGCTCATCGGTAGCTCTGCTCGTACTGGTCGTGGCGCCGGAACCAGGACGAGTCGCCTTCGTTGCGGCCGAGCGGTGCGCGGTCGAGCCATTGCCACATCGGCCACAGCGCATCGACGCCGCGAGTGAACGCGGAGTACGTGTGGAACACCGCATCGCCCTCGCGTGCGAACGCGCTCATGCCGGGACCCTCGAAGGGCAAGTTCGCAGGATCGAGCTGCCAACCCTCGAGCGGCACGTAGTTATACGACTGACCTTTCGTGACGGACTCCGCGGTGAAGGACACGTTGAAATCGAAGTTGAACTCACTCCGGCCCGACGACACCCACGGGAAGCCCCAGCCCATGCGCTCCCGGTACGTCACGAGCTGGTCGAGCGGCGCGCGAGAGACGGCAGTGAACGCGACATCGTGGTTCTGGAGGTGGAGGTGCGTCTCGTCGAAACCATCGGCGACGCCCGAGCAGCTCGGGCAGCCTTGGTCCCACTCCGGGGCGTACATGAAGTGGTACATGATCAGCTGCGACCGGCCGTGGAAGAGATCGGCCAGCGTGGCCTCGCCGTCCTCCGTGTCGAAGACGTAGTCGGCCTCGATCGGGACCCACGGCAGCTCCCGACGGCGGCGAGCGAGGTCATCGTTCTGCCGAGTGAGTTCCTTCTCGGCCTTCATGAGATCGAGTCGGGCGGTGAGCCATTCGTCGCGGGTTGCGGTCTCGTGGTTCGTCATTGTTTGCTCCTTGGGTCATGCTGCGAGTTGAGGCGGTCGAGTTCGGCCAGGGCGCCAGACCAACCGGCGTGATGCCCCGACTGCGCACCTTCGTCGGGCAGGCCGACCTGATGGATCTCGACCAGGGTCGATTCGGCCGACGGCTCGAAGGTGACCGTCACGATCGAATCGCGGAACTCGGTCGCAGCCGAGTTCCAAGTGAACACGAGTCGATGCGGTCGGTCGATCTCCTGGTAGGTGCCGGAGTGCACCATCGAGTGCTCGTCGGTTTCCATGACGATGCGGAAGGCCCCGCCGACGCGCGGGTCGGTCTCGGCGCTCGTCTCCCGTGTGTCACCGGGCTTCATCCACGCGCCGAGGCTCTCGGCGTCCAGCCACGCGTCGAACAGGTCCTCGGCGGGAGCCGCGATCTCGCGCCGGACCGTGACGGCGTACGTGTCGTTCACGACGGCTTCCGATCCCGGTCGCGGCCGGTCACGAACGCGTCGAGGGCGGCCAGCTGCTCGCTCCAGAAGCGGCGGTAGTGGTCGATCCACCCCGACGCGTCGGCGAGGGGCGCGGCCTCGAGGCGGAGAATGTGCTCGCGGCCGCGAACGGTCCGGCGCACCAGACCGGCGGCCTCGAGGGTGCGGATGTGCTTCGAGGTCGAGTTCAGCGAGATCGGATAGGCGCTTGCGAGGTCCGT
>JBDUBS010000418.1:0-5172 GCA_040003875.1 Acidimicrobiia bacterium
GGAGCAGAACCCGTGACCGAGATCATCCTGATTCTCCACATCATCGTCTCGATGGTGCTGATCTTCCTCGTCCTGCTGCATGCGGGCCGAGGCGGTGGACTCTCGGACATGTTCGGTGGCGGTTCGCTCGGCGGTTCGATGGCGGGAGCCACCGCGGTCGAGCGCAACCTCGACCGGATCACGGTCATCATCGCCATCGCGTTTGGTTTCACCACGATTTTGCTGGGCCTGCGGGTCACCTGAACACCGCTCCCAGCGCCCAGTGCATCAACTCATAGACCGGGGAGGTCTCACGTGACTCGGACTCGACGTTCGTCCATCGCGGTACTTGCAGTATTTGCCATGGTGCTCGCCGCATGCGGGAGCAGCGGCGGCAGCAAGAGCAGCCCCAAGCCTGCTGGGCCGTCGACGACGACCACGCTGGGTGCTGCGCCTGGAGGCACCCTCGTGCTCGGGGCAGAGCAGGACGCCGCCTGTGCGGACTGGATCAACAAGTGTGCGGCATCGTCCTGGGGTTCCTGGATGATGCAGTACCAGACGTTGCCGAGGGTCTTCGACTACGTGAAGCAGGACGGCGTCTGGACCGAGGTCCCGAGTGCGGCCATGGCGTCGTTCCCGACTTCGACGATGGTCAACGGCAAGCAGACCGTGACCTACACCATCGCGGACAAGGCGGTCTGGTCCGACGGTGAGCCCATCATCTCGGCCGACATCAAGTACACCGCGGACCAGATCAACACCGACAAGAACGTCTACGACCCGACCGGCTACGAGAAGATCGAAGCGGTCGCCACCCCGAGCCCGAAGGTTGCGGTCGTCACCTTCAAGGAGCCGTACGCGAGCTGGACGGCACTGTTCGGTGCCGATTACGGCATCCAGCCCTCGCACATCCTCGAGGGTAAGGACCGCGACAAGCTCATGAAGAACGGCTACTCGTGGTCCGGTGGACCTTGGATCGCCAAGTGGCAGAAGGGCGTGAGCGTCACCCTGACGCCGAACCCGAACTACTACGGCATCAAGCCGACCATCCAGAAGGTGATCTTCAAGATCATCGCCGACACCGCCGCCGAGTTCCAGGCGTTCAAGGCCGGCGAAGTCCTCGGGATCTACCCGCAACCGGAACCGTCGTCGATCGCCACCATCAAGGGTGGCGTGCCCGGCACGAAGTCGGTCTACAGCGCCGAAACCGGAGCGGTCGAGGCCCTCTGGCTGAACAACCAGGCCTTCCCGTTCGACGATGTCGCCGTGCGCCAGGCCATCGGGTATGCCATCGACCGCGACGCGATCGTGAAGCGCCTCTTCGGGGCGCTGGGCGTCACCAAGGCGGTGCAGAGCCTCAACCCGCCGATCACCGCCAAGTACGCGGACCTCAACGCTTGGGGTAACTACGTCCCGAACCCCGACAAGGTCAACAGCCTCATGACCGGCGCCGGATGGAAGAAGAACGGCTCCGGTATCTGGGCCAAGGGCGCCAAGACGGCCACCTTCACCCTCCAGTCCACCGCCGGCAACAAGCGGCGGGAACTGACCGAGCAGATCCTGCAGCAGATGCTGGCGACCGCGGGCTTCAAGATGGAGATCAAGAACAAGAGCGCCGACGATCTCTTCGGCTCGATCCTGACCTCCGGGAACTACCAGGCGTCGATCTACGCCCAGCAGGCCACGAACATCAACCCCGGTCTCTGCCAGATCGCGTGCACCAAGGCCATCCCGACCAAGAAGAACAACCAGACCGGGAACAACCTGTCCCGGATCAGCGTGCCGGCGGCGGACCCGCTCCTCGAGCAGGTCGACACCGATGCCAACCCGGCGACCCGCATCCCGGCCTCGAAGCAGGCCGACCAGTTGCTGGCCGCCGACCAGGTCTCGCTGCCCCTCGACCCACTTCCGAACATCGTGCTCTGGAGCGACCGCGTCGGCGGTCCGGTGGGGGACAACCCGGTGATCTCCATGTTCTGGAACATGAACGAGTGGACGTTGCAGGGCTGACCGCACGACGCGACGGGACAAGCTCGATGACAGTGGAGGCGGTCCGGACCTTGTCCGGGCCGCCTCTGCGCGTCTGAGGCCCGCATGGCGACCTACATCCTGCGCCGAGTCCTGTATTCGATCCCGGTCATCCTCATTGCATCGTTTCTTCTGCTTTGGTCGGTGCGCCAGACGTTCGATCCGTGCGCGCAGTTCCGCACGTCCCAGGGTGGCGCGGCGAGCGTGGCGCGGTGTCGCGCGTCGCTTCAACTCGACGATTCGATCTTCACCCAATACGGCCATTGGCTCGGCGACGCGGTCCAGGGCAACCTCGGGCAGAGCCAGCAGACCAACGCCGAGGTCAGCACCACCATCACCAGCGCCTTCTGGTACACAATCCAACTGATCTTCTGGGGCATCCTCGTCTCGGCACTGCTCTCGATCCTGTTGGGCGTGTACTCCGCGATCCGCCAGTACTCCATCGGCGATTACACGTTCACCGCGCTCGCGTTCATCGGGCTCGCGATGCCGCCGTTCTGGTTCGGGCTGATCGCGATCCAGTTCCTCTCGGTCGAGCTCAAAGACGTCCTCGGCACCAGCCAACCCGTCTTCGGATTCGTGGGGCTCCACAGCGGTGACAGCACCGGATTCAACATGGACTACGTCCGCCACCTCGTACTTCCGGTGATGACGCTGACCGTGCAGATCATCGCCGAGTGGAGCCGGTTCCAACGGGCGTCGATGCTCGACACGATGTCGGCTGATTACATCCGAACCGCGCGCGCCAAGGGGGTGCCTCGCCGAAGGGTCGTGGTGCGTCACGGGTTACGCAACGCGCTCATCCCGCTCGTCACCGTGATGGCGCTCGACATCGGTGCCCTCTTCGGCGGCATCGTCATCACCGAGAAGATCTTCTCGATCCCAGGCATGGGTCGCCTGTTCCTCACCGCGCTCCTGCAGGGCGACGTGCCGGTCCTCGAGGCGTGGTTGGTCGTGACCGCGATCTTCATCGTGCTGTTCAACCTGCTCGCCGACGTGCTCTACGGCGTGCTCGACCCTCGGATTCGGTTGTCATGACCGACGAACGCACCTCCACCGGATCGCGTCCGCTCATGCCCGTCGGGGTGGGGCCGGCACTCCCCGTCGCACCCGGTGACGGAGAGTTCGAGATCGCCTCCCACGCCGAGCCAGTCGCCCGTTCGCAGTGGCAACTCTTCTGGCGCAGGTTCGTCCGCCACCGAATCGCGATCGCTTCGATCGTCGTGCTGCTGATCCTGGTCCTGCTCTGCTTCGGCGCCAGCTTCTTCGCGCCCTTCCCCAACAACCAGCAGGATCTGCTGCTCGGCCCGGTGTCACCGAATGGAACCCATTGGCTCGGCACCGACGAGCTCGGCCGGGACCAACTCACCCGGTTGCTGTACGCGGGCCAGATCTCGTTGAAGATCGGGTTCGCGGTGGCGTTCATCTCCACTGTCGTCGGGACTGCCATCGGCGCACTCGCCGGCTTCTTCGGGAAGGCCACCGATCAGGCGCTCATGCGGGCGACCGACCTGTTCCTCGTCCTGCCGGCGATCGCGATCCTGGCACTGGCACTCGAGTTCTTCGGCCACACCGACACGGTCATCATCATCGTGCTCGCCGGCTTGTTCTGGATGAGCGTGGCTCGCGTCGTGCGCGGGCAGGTGTTGTCGCTCAAGGAGAAGGAGTTCGTCGAAGCCGCGCGCGCGTCGGGTGCGTCACCGCTGCGGATCATCGTGCGGCACATCATCCCCAACATCATCGGTCCGATCATGCTGAACGTGACCCTCGGCGTAGCGGCCGCGATCATCACCGAGTCGACGCTGTCGTTTCTCGGGTTCGGGGTGCAACCACCGCAGACGTCGTGGGGAAACATGCTCTCCGATGCCGAGGGCTACGTCGGGACGTCGCAGTCGTACCTGCTCTACGCGCCGGGCCTGCTGATCCTGCTCACGGTCCTCGCGGTCAACTTCATCGGCGACGGACTGAGCGACGCGTTCGATCCGCAGAGCGAGAAGCACTGACGTGACGCCCGACCGAAGTTCCCCGCCTGACGACACCGCCGACCTCAGCCCGGTCGACACCGCCAGCCTGACGCTCGAGTCGACCATCGATTCCGGCAATGGGCCGCTGCTCTCGGTGCGGGATCTCTCGGTGAGTTTCCAGACCGACGACGGTCTGGTGCGTGCGGTCGATTCGGTCACGTTCGACGTTCACGAGAACGAAACCGTCGGCATCGTGGGGGAGTCGGGGTCGGGCAAGAGCGTCAGTTCGCTCGCCATCCTCGGACTCCTGCCACGCTCCGCCAAGATCACCGGCGACATCGTGTTCCGCGGGCAGTCGCTACCGGCGCTCTCCGAGAAGGAGATGGAGAAGATCCGCGGCAAGGAGATCGCGATGATCTTCCAGGACGCACTCGCCGCGTTGAACCCGGTGTATTCGGTCGGCAAACAAATCGCCGAAGCCATCGCGGTCCACGACCGCGACGTCGACAAGCAGACGTTGCGAGAGCGCTCGATCGAGTTGCTCGACCTGGTGGGGATTCCCAACCCGAGCGAACGGGTCGACCAGTATCCCCACGAGTACTCGGGCGGGATGCGTCAACGGGCGATGATCGCGATGGCGATCTCGAACGACCCTGCTCTCCTCATCGCGGACGAACCGACCACCGCGCTCGACGTCACCATCCAAGCTCAGGTGCTCGAGGTGCTCGAACGGATTCAGGACCGCACCCGCGCCGCGATCATGCTCATCACCCACGACCTCGGAGTGGTCGCCGGTGTGGTGGAGCGGGTCGTCGTGATGTACGGCGGCCGGCAGGTGGAGCTGGGTTCGGTCGACGACACGTTCTACGACCCCAAGCATCCCTATACCGAGGGGCTGTTGGCATCGCTGCCACGCCTCGACCGTCGGTCCGACAAGCACACTCGACTCCACCGCATCGTGGGCCAGCCACCGTCGCTCATCCACCTCCCGTCGGGCTGTGCGTTCCATCCGCGCTGCCCGTACGCAGAGGTGCCGGGCCGGTGCTCGGAGGACCGACCCGAACTCGCCGAGGTGGCACCGGGCCACCGCAGCGCGTGCTTCTTCCCGGAACGGGTCGGCTCGTTGGTGGAGGAGCCGGCATGACCGACACCGCGCCGGCCGACCTCGGCCCGCCGACCGACGACACCGCTTCGGGCGTCG
>JBDUBS010000470.1:0-5155 GCA_040003875.1 Acidimicrobiia bacterium
GGTCCGGGCCTCATCGACGTCCTCCTGTCGATGCGGGGCACGGTCGGGCGCATCTACCTGCCACCGGACGCGAACTGCCTCCTGTCCGTGTCCGATCACGTCTTCCGGAGCCGGAACTATGTGAACCTCGTCGTGATCGACAAGCAACCCGAGCTGCAGTGGCTCGACATGGACGCCGCCGAGCAGCACTGCGAACGCGGTGTCGGTGTATGGCCGTGGGCCGGGAACGAGCCGGCCGGATCAGACGGTGAGCCCGACATCGTGATGGCGTGTGCGGGTGACGTTCCCACCCTCGAAACCATGGCCGCGGTCGCACTGCTCCGACAGCTCGTCCCGGACCTCGTGGTACGGGTCGTCAACGTCGTCGACCTCATGACGCTCTTCCCGCGTGACGTCCATCCCCACGGGCTCAGTCAGGCTACTTTCGTCGAGACGTTCACTGCCGACGCCGACGTCGTTTTCGCGTTTCACGGCTACCCGCGGGAGCTCCATCAGATCCTCCACGGGCGGCCCGCCGCGGCCCGCTTCCACGTGCACGGCTTCCGGGAGCAGGGCACCACGACCACACCCTTCGACATGGTGGTGCTCAACGAGATGAGCCGATACCACCTCGCGCTCGAAGCGGTGCACCGCGCCCGCCGTACGCCCGCCAGAGTTCCGGAGCTGATGGAGCATTGCAACCAGATGCTCGAACGGCACCGCGACTACATCGTCGAGCGTTTCGAGGACCTGCCCGAGGTCCGCGACTGGACGTGGTCGTGAACGGGTCGCCCCGTGCGACCGTGGTTTGCATCAACACCGGTTCGTCGAGCCTCAAGGCAGCCGTCGCGAACGACGCCGGCGTGACCGACCGCTACGAGTTCGAACTGCACGCGCCGACGGACCTCCCCGCGGCCGTCGAGCAGGCGATCGACCAGCTCGTCGGCACGACGGAGCCCCCGGATGCGATCGGACACCGCGTGGTCCACGGTGGCGCCGGTTTCACGGGGCCGACGGCGATCACGGGCGCGGTCCTCGACGAGCTCCGTGCCCTGATACCGCTCGCGCCCCTCCACCAACCCGCCGCGCTCGCGACCATCGAGGAGATGACGCACCGCATGCCTGGCGTCCCCCAGGTCGCGTGCTTCGACACCGCGTTCCACCGCCGACTCCCGGAGTCCGCGCAAAGGCTTCCCCTGCCCGAGCGGTACTGGACAGCCGGCATCCGCCGCTACGGGTTCCACGGCCTGTCCTACGAGTACGTCGTCGGTCGTCTGGGCGCTCGGCTCGGCGCCCGTTCGGTCATCGCACACCTCGGTGGCGGATCCAGCCTCGTCGCTCTGCGCGACGGCGTTCCGGTCGACACCACGATGAGCCTCACCCCGGGCGGCGGGTTGACCATGGCCACGCGATCAGGCGACCTCGATCCCGGAGTCGTCCTCGCACTCCTGCGACTCGACGGCGACCCCGACCGCGTCGCCGACGTGCTCGAGCGCGAGAGTGGGCTCGCGGGCATCTCGGGCGGGACCGGCGACATGCGGACATTGCTCGACGCCGCCGGGACCAATCCGCGCGCGCAGGAGGCGGTCGACACGTTCGCGCTGAGCGCGGCCAAGCACATAGCCGCCGCGACGTCCGTGCTCGGCGGTCTCGACACGCTCGTCTTCACCGGCGGTATCGGCGCCGGCAGCGCGGCGATTCGCCACGCGATAGCGCAACGACTCTCGCACCTGGGCGTCGTCGTCGACGACGAGGCCAATACCCGATCGTCGGTGGCCATCAGCTCGACGGACGCCGGCTGCGACGTGCTCGTCGTTGCCACCGATGAGGAAGCCGTGATCGCAACGCAGACCTTCTCGGTGATCCGGAGGAGGCCGTGACCGAGGCGACCACCTCACGAGCCTGCACGCCGGCCTCGGATCCGCCGGCTCGCGAGAAGGCGCGCGAATGATCGTCGGCATGGTCGGCGTTCATTGTCGCTGAGCAGAAGCAGTCCGGTCAGCGCCGGCTGCGCTCGATGACGAGACCTACTCGGTTGACGATCCAGCAGTGTTCGGCGAGGGCTCCGCCCGCCAGCACGACGATCGCCACTGGTACCCAGAAGCTGACGCCGTCGCTACCGACCTCCACGAGGACGAGGCCCATCACCGCGATGGCGACCGTCGTGGCAACCACCGCCGCAAGGCTTCGGCGAAGGTGGTGGTGGATCGATTCGACGATCGTGAGCACGACGGGGTCTTCGATGCAACTCCCACGAAGCATGGAGCGGTAGGTCGCCCACTGGCGCTTTCGGTCGAGTCCGACGAAGGCGACCGATTGGGAATCCTCGGGTCGGCGGCGCCACTTGCCCCAGGAGTAGGAGATCGCCCCCACGAACGTGACACCGACCGGGATCACGTTTGCGAAGCTGTAGTCATCATTGGTCGCCATGACCAGGAACGAGATCGGAAAGAATGCGAGAATCATGATCCCGAGGGATCGCCGTCGACCTCGAGACGCGAGTGCGCCGAGCTCGACGTCACGGAGTGCGAGTTGATCGAACTGCTCGTCGCTCTCCATTGCTGACCTCCAGGTCGGCGATCGCCTTGGCGGCGGCGTCGAGGATGCGCTCGACGGCGGCACGGTCGAGACGACCACTGAGTTTGTTGATGCGTGCTGCGAACTGGGCGAGGCTCGGCTGAAGCGACGCGATCGTCTCGGCCGAGGAGCTCGTGCGGGCCTCGATCCGTTCGAGGACATCGCGCTGGGCGGCGAGCATGCGGCGTCCTTTGGTCGTGACTCGGTACGGGCCCTTGCGCTCGGATGGCGCCGGTTCGACCAGCCGTTCGGTTCGGAGCGCCGAGAGCGCCGGGTACACGCTGCCGGGTGAGGGTCGGTAGTTCGGTGCGTACTGTCGTTCGAGCTCACCGAGAAGCTCGTACCCACTCAAGGGGCGTTGAGCGAGCATTGAAAGAAGGACGAGTGGTAGTTCGCCGGGCATGAAGAACTGGTTCCTGTTCGTAATACGAACTGTACAGAACGTAATGCGAACTCGCAACTGGCCGTCCGTCACACCACGGCTGCCGCCTCTCTCATACTTCGGACCGGGCTACCGACCGCGCCGGCGTCAGCTTTCTGATGGTCCGACGGCTCAGGGCTGCGTCTGCCGCCGCCGCTGGTCCGTCCGGGTCCAGGTTCTGACCGCCAGGCGAGCGATGGGCCCGAGAGCGGCGCGGGCCGGCCGCGACGCGCCCGGGCGGTCGGGTCGATGTCGGCACCCGCGACGGGAGTGCGGGACTGACGGGCGAGGCGTTCTTCGTCGGCGCGCTTGCGACGTTCGCGGCCCAGCAGTTCGGCCGCGTGGAGGGCGGTGACGGGGTGGAGGTACATGGTGGACTCCTGATTCGTTGGCTCTGTCCATTGTGCCGATCTACTCGACACAACACCATGATTCGTCGACCGCCTAATCTTCATGAGCGTGATGACACTGCACCTCGACCGAGCGGATCTGGGCCAGGTGCGCTTCGCGTTCTCGCCGCTCTGGGAGACGGTGATGAGCCTGCGCACCCTCGGCTCGGCGAACAACCAAGTCCACCGGCCGTGGATCGCAGGAGCAACCCGACGGCTGGCCGGCACCGACGTCGACCTCCCGCTGCTCACCGCGTTGGTCCGTCCGGCCGGCTACCTCCCCGACTTCCTGGTTCCCTCGCCGCGCACCGGGCGACCGCGATTCCACACCGCGCTCGCGCAGGTCGCGGCGAGTCGACCGGAGGACGCCGCCGAGCAGCTCACGATCCTCACCGAGCACGATGTCATCGAACGTCGCCCGTGGCGAGACGAACGCGTCCATCTCCTCCGGAGACTCGCCGACGAGCCCGAGGCGGCGTTGGCGAGGATCGTCACCCAACTCGAGGCGTACTGGAAGATCGCGATCGAACCGGTGTGGCCGCGCATCGAGGCGATGCTGCAGGCCGACCTCGAGTACCGCCTCGACCAGCTGGCCACCAGAGGATTGGACCACCTGCTCCGCTCGCTGCACCCGATCGTGTCGTTCGACGGCGACGCGATCCGCGTCGAGAAGTACTGGGGCGAGACTGCCGACCTCGGCGGGCGCGGACTGCTGCTCGTCCCGTGCGCGTTCGCCTGGCCCGACGTGATCGTGCAGACCGAGGAGCCCCACACGCCGACGCTTAGTTACTCGCCGCGCGGCATGGCCCTGCTCTGGACCGCGTCGTCGCTCCGCGACCGGACCGCGCTCGCCGCCGTCATCGGCCGCACCCGTGCGCTGCTGCTCGCCGGGCTCGACCTGCCGATGTCGACCACGCAGCTCAGCGACCAGCTCGAGCTGTCACCCCCGACCGTGAACGCGCACCTCAAAGCCCTCACGAACGCCGGCATCCTCTCCTCACGACGCGATGGTCGAACCGTGCTCTACACCCGAAGCGCGTTAGGCAACACCCTCCTCGGCGCCGGCCCGGACCAAGCCGGTCGGACGTGACGACGAGGTCGGGGTGGTGCGCGAGCAACCATCGTTCTGAGCGCATCGGTCGGTCTGCAAGGAAGTCGAAACGGGGCGGCGTCGGGAACGTCGTCGTCCGCCATCAATGGCGACAACTGAACCCCGTCTTGCGCTCGGCGTCTGTCTATGCCAACATACAACCAGATGGTTGTAGATCAGGTCCCCCACGCAGACGTCGACCGCGTCTTCCACGCCCTGGCCGATGGCACTCGGCGCGACATCGTCGCGGTGGCTATCGAGGGCAGCTACAACGTGTCGGCGTTGGCGAAGCGCTACCCGATGAGCTTCGCCGCCGTCCAGAAACACGTCGCGGTGCTCGAGGAGGCCGGGCTCGTCACCAAGCAGCGGCGGGGGCGCGAGCAGATCGTGCGCACCGACATCGGCACCGTCCACCGGGCCCGGGTGCTCCTGGATGGCATCGAGGAACTGTGGCGGGCGCGGGTGGACCGGATCGACGACCTTCTCGCAGCCGAGAAGCGAACAACTGGAGGCAACGGATGAGTGTGAGCAGCATTGAGAAGGACCCGGTGGCCCTCACCATGACGGTCACGGCGGACCTCGATGCCACCGTCGAACGGGCGTGGCAGCTGTGGGCCGACCCCCGCCAGTTCGAGCAGTGGTGGGGCCCCCCGGGCTACCCGGTGACCGTGGTCGACCACGACCTGCGGGCCGGCGGGC
>JBDUBS010000523.1:0-1553 GCA_040003875.1 Acidimicrobiia bacterium
TTCCAGCTCGCGGACGAGGAGGGCGCGGATGTCGTCGTCCATTGTCGGGTCGATCTCGAGTCGGACCACATGGCCCGACCGCTTGCGGAGGGTGAGGACGCTCTCGACCGCTTCGAGCAGGTCTTCGTTCTCGTCGTCGAGTTCGAAGTCGGCGTCACGCGTGACCCGGAACGGACAGTGAGCTGCGATCGTCATACCAGGGAAGAGTTGGTCGAGGTGGGCCGCGATCACCTGCTCGAGTGCGACGAAACGCACCTTGTCCGGCATCGTGATGAAGCGGGGGAGCAGCGGTGGGACCTTCACCCGGGCGAACCGTTGCTCGTGCGTGTCGGGGTCGACGACGTGGACCGCGAGATTGAGCGAGAGGTTGGAGATGTAGGGGAACGGGTGCGCGGGGTCGACGGCGAGGGGCGTCAGCACCGGGAACACCCGGGACTGGAACACCTCGACGAGGTGCTGCCGGTCGTCGTCGTCGAGTTCCTCCCACCGCGCGAAGACGATGCCCTCGGCCTCGAGCGCCGGTGCGATCTCCCGAGTGAAGAGCGCGGCCTGTCGCGCGACCTGGGACCGGATCTCATCCCGCACGGCATCGAGTTGGGCCGAAGGTCGCAACCCGTCTGGTGACGTGCCGCGAATGCCGGCGACCACCTGCTCCTGCAGACCGGAGACCCGAACCTGGACGAACTCGTCGAGGTTGGAGCTGAAGATGGCCAGAAATTTCGCCCGCTCGAGCAGGGGCCGATCGGGATGCTCCGCCAACTCGAGCACCCGGGCGTTGAACGCGAGCCACGAGAGTTCTCGGTTGAGCAGGAGCTCGGGTTCGGGCATGGAGCGCATCGTACCGACCCCCCTCGCGGGTGGACGCGGCCGCGACCCATCTGGGGAGGATGGATCGCGCCCGCCGGGACGCAGCGGGAGACCGGGTTCCGGCCATCGGGTGAACGAAGGGATCGAGCGCAGGTGGCCGGTATCCTCGGCCCGGCGATGGTCACCCGCGACCCCCGAACCTACGAACTCAATCCCTTTGGTCGCTTGGCGGTCGCGCATGCTGCGTCGTCGGTCGGCGACGCGTGCCTGACCGTCTCCCTGGCGGGGTCGATCTTCTTCACCCAGAGCGTCGGCGAGTCGCGCACACAGGTGCTCTTGTACCTGTTGCTCACGCTTGCCCCGTTTTCACTGGTTGCGCCGGTGATCGGACCGGCACTGGACCGCAGCCGCGCCGGTCGGCGCACCCTCATGGCCGCCGGCTGTTTCGGCCGCGCCGTGGTGTGCTTCCTGATGGCGGGCCAGGTGCACTCGGTGCTCCTCTTCCCCCTTGCGTTCGTCGCGCTGGTGCTCTCGAAAGGCCATTCGGTCGCGAAGTCGTCGCTCGTCCCGGCTGTGGTCAAGGACGACAGCGAGTTGGTGGAGGCCAACTCCCGTCTCTCGCTCATTGCAGTGATCGCGAGCGTGGCCGGCGGGTTGCCGGCCGCGGGGATCGCGGCGGTGTTCGACGCCCGTTACTCGCTGCTGCTCGCGTCGATCGTCTTCGCGCTCGCCGGCGTGCTCGCCAC
>JBDUBS010000580.1:0-1549 GCA_040003875.1 Acidimicrobiia bacterium
TCGCGCTCGTATCTGAAGCGGGCGCCCGTCCGCTGGCTTCCCGTGCCCATCAATCTCGGTCATGGTCCGGCCATGGACCTCGCGACCCGCCTCGTCCGCACCGAGTACTTCGCAACCCTCGACGTCGATGCCTTCCCGGTGTCACCGGATTGGCTCGACGTTCTGCGCGGTCACCTCGAGGCCGGGAACGAAGTGGTCGGCGGACGCCTGTATCGATCCTTCGCCCATCCGAGCATGATGGCCATGCGGACCCAGCGGTTTCGTGATCGGAACCACACGTTCATCCGGTCCGCGTGGCGATCGAGCGAGGACTTCGTCCACGACGAGTCCTGGGACGTCGGTGAGTTGATTTCCCGGCGCGAGGAACCGAACGTGGCGCTCATCGAGCCATCAGAGGTGCGCGGTCCGGGTGTGATCGGCACCGTGTACGGCGGGATCGTGTACCACAACGGTGTCTCGGCCCACGGCCGGGCGGAGAACCGGGTCGAGGGCCTCAGCGCGTGGAACGAGGCGCGATCACGCTTCCTCGGAGACCCGTCGTAGGAAGCGCGCCGCTCAGGACCGAGAAGCCCGACGGCTAATCTGCCACCCGTGTCGAAGGTGCTGGTCGTCGGTCTCCCTCGATCGGGCACCAGTTGGATCGGGAATGCGCTCGGTCGCGCGCCTCATACCGTCTACGTCCACGAGCCGGACGGCGATCATGATCCGTTCGCGTTCCGGGCGCGTCGAAGCAGCTTCATCACCCCCACGCTGGCACCCGGCGATCCGGCGCCGGAACTCGAACGGCTCTGGCGCGGCGCCTTCGCCGGCGGCCAAAGACCTTTGACCGTGCGCAGCCGGATCGCATGGCGCCGGTACCGCCTGTCCCCAGTCGAGCAACGTTGGGATGCATGGCTGGAGGGCCGGGTGTCGCCCGGTTTGAAAGTGATCTCGGCGCTTGCGGTCCCGCGCGAGGCGACGACGGGCAACCGTCACGTCGTCGCGAAATCCGTGCGGGCGGAATGGAACGTCGAGTGGATCGTCGACCGGTTCGGACCGGAGGTGGTCGTCGTCGAGCGCCACCCTCTGAACGTTCTCGCGAGCTGGAGTGAACTCGGGTTCGGGAAGGACGGTCGCGCGATCCCCGGTCTCGGTCGAGTTGCCCTGCGCCGATGGGGGTTGGTCGCGCCGGCCGTCGACGCACCGCTCATCGAGCGGCAGGCCTTCGTCTACGGCATCGGTGCGACCGCGTTGCACGAGGCCGCCGAACGGAACCCGCGGTGGCTGCGCGTGCGCCACGAGCAGCTGTGTCTGGACCCGGTGCCGTCGATGCGGACCCTCGTCGGGCGCATCGGTCTCGAGTGGGGTTCCCAGACCGAGCAGTATCTCGCCGAATCCGATCGAGAGGGTTCGGGCTACCACACGCAACGCAAGGCGGAGGAGCAGCCGGAGCGCTGGCGGACCCGGCTCACCCCGGAACACGTCGAGACGATCCTGGCGACCCTCGCGCGGTTTCCCGCTCCGCTCATTCCGTCGTAAGCGGCCGCGAGCCGTTCCGCCTCACTTCACC
>JBDUBS010000283.1:0-1549 GCA_040003875.1 Acidimicrobiia bacterium
GTCACCTGCTCGTCGCCGTCGTCGCCGACCACGGCGACGACGTCACCCGGTTCGATCGCGAGATCGCCCACGTCGAGCATGAGCTGGTCCATCGTGACCGTGCCGGCGATCGGCACTCGCCGGCCCCGGACGATCACCTCTGCACCCGTCGCGCCCAGGTTGCGCGGCACACCGTCGGCGTAACCGATCGGCACGGTGGCGATCGTCGCCTCACGCGCGAGTTCGTAGCGCAGGCCGTAGGAGATCCGCTCACCGGCCGCCACGCGCTTCACGTGCGACACGCGAGACCGCAACGACAGCGACGGGCGCAGTCCGAGATCGGCGCCGACGCCCGGCGCCGGCAGCACTCCGTACACCGCGATCCCGAGCCGCACGACGTCGAGTCGAGCATCGGGGAAGTTGATCGCACCGGCCGAGTTCGCCGCGTGGGTGACGCGCCAGTCGATACCGACCGCGGTGAGATCCGCGCAGGCATCTCGGAACGACTCGAGTTGCCGTTCGGTGTACCCCGACTCGGGCTCGTCGGCGACCGCGAGGTGGGTGCACACGCCTTCGAGGACCAGTTCGGGGAAGCTCGCGATCCGACTCGCCAACGCAACCGCGCCGTCGCGCGGCGCGCCCACCCGGTGCATCCCGGTATCGATCTTCAGATGCACCCCGAGGGGGTCGGCACCGCAATCAGCCACGGCCTTGGCAAGCGCGTCGACCCCGGCATCGGTGTACACCGCGGGCGTCAGCTGGCGACCCACCACCTCGGCCGCGGCGTCCGCGGCCGGTTCCGACAACACGAGGATCGGCGCGTCGATTCCAGCATTCCGCAGCGCCACGCCTTCCTCCACGAGCGCGACGCCGAGTGCGCTTGCGCCCGCGTTCAACGCGGCTCGCGCGACGGGCACGGCACCGTGTCCGTAGGCGTCGGCCTTCACCACCGCCATCAGTGCCGCGGGTGCGACCAGAGCCCGGAGCACGCCGACGTTGTGTCCGATCGCGTCGAGGTCGATCTCGACCCACGTCGGGCGGTACGTGCTCATGCGAGGAGGATCACGTGGTCCGGGCGAGGTACCGGACCAGATCGCCGCGCGCGACGACACCAGCGGGCTTCCCCGCGTCGTCGACGATCACCACGTGCGTCACGTCGGCTTCGTGCATCAGTGTCGCGGCGTCCTCGAGGGATGCGGTCTGGTCGAGATGCGGGAACGCAGTCTCCATCACCTCGCCGACGGTGGACGCCACCGCACGCCGCAACTCCTCGTCGTACCGGCGGACGTGGCTCGGCAATGTGAAGTCGACGCCCAGGATCGCGATGGTGGTCGGCACGTGGAGCCGCGCCTCGGTTGCGAGGAGATCCTCGTCCCGAAGGAGTCCGACCACGGTCCCCGCGTCGTCGACGACGGGCGCGGCCCCGAACCCACGCTCGGCGAGCACATCGGCCGCCTCGGCCAGCGTCTGGCTCGAACGCAGCACGACCGCGGGCGCCGACATCACCGACGACAAAGGGACGGACGATGCCATTCAGGCCTCCAAGGCAGGGGGCCCGGCCGGCCGGGCC
>JBDUBS010000110.1:0-1546 GCA_040003875.1 Acidimicrobiia bacterium
GCAGCTTGAGCTTCGGGATCACGGTCGCGCAGAGTGGGCTGCTCATCTCCGGGACTGCGGTCGGCGTCGCCCAGTTCATGCGCAACATGGCCGGCGAACTCGAAGCGCGGGGTGGAGTCGACGCCGCGGTGCTGACCGACCCCCTCCGGCTCCTCGCCCGGCTGGCCGAGGCGGATCGCGACGTTCCCGGGCCGGTCGACTCCGACGATACCGACGACCTCCCCGTGTTCCTCCACCTCGAGAACGCACAGATCCGCAGTGGGAGCGCGCTGATCGCCGACGGAGTCCGTTGGCGCGGCCGCATGGTCGACATCGACGGCTGGTTTCTCGGCCACGATCTCGCGGTCGATGCATGAACTTCTCGCTGACCGACGACCAGCTGCTCCTGCGCGATTCGGCGCGCCACATTCTCGCCGACCAGTGCCCGCCGGCGCTGCTGCGGGCCCACAACGAAGACCCGGCCGCGGCCCGGCCGCTGTGGGAGCGGATCAGCGATTTCGTCCCGCTCGGCATCGGTCCGACGGTCGACCTCTGCGTCTTCATGGAGGAGCTGGGTCGCGTCGCCGCGCCCGTACCGTTCTTCGCCACCGCGTGCCTCTACGCGCCCCTCCTCGACGCAATCGGTGAGCACGATCTCGACGCGGTGCTCGACGGCCACGCCACCGGCACCGTCGCACTCGCCGGCGCGGACGGCGCGTGGCACCCGAACGCCGAATCGACCAAGACCTTCGTCCCCGACGCCGCCGGCGTCGATCTCGTCGCTGCGGTCGCGGCCGACGGAGCCGTCACGCTGCTCGCCTCGCCGCCGTGTCGGCGGATCGAAACCGTCGACACGACCCGTTGCCTCTACGACGTGGAGACCGCAGTACCCGGCACCGCCGCGGGCTCGATCGGTCGCGCTGCACTCGACGAGTTGCTCGGGCGGGCCACCGTCGCCCTCGCGGCCGAGATGGTCGGCACCGCGCAACGGCTGTTCGCGATGACACTTCAGTACGCCAAGGAGCGCCATCAGTTCGACGTTCCGATCGGCTCGTTCCAGGCCGTACAACACAAGCTGGCCGACATGAGCCTCGACGTCGAGCGAGCGTGGAGTGCCACCTACTTCGCCGCGATGGCGATCGACGCCGACGCCGACGACCGCCATCGGGCAATCCATACCGCGAAGGCGGCCGCCGGCCAGGCCGCGCGTCGCAACGCCAAGGACGGCATCCAGATCCACGGCGGGGTGGGGTTCACGATGGAACACGATCTGCACCTGTTCCTGCGTCGCGCCTTCGGATCGGAGGCACTGTTGGGCACCACCGGCTGGCACCACGACCGCCTCGCCGACCTGCTCATCTGACGACGTCTCTTCGGCTCGTACGCTCCCACTCCTGATCGTCACGCCCGACGTGGGGCTCGCTCCCGAGCTGATGACGCCCTCCGTGGGCCTCGCTCCCGGGCCGGCGTCGGAAGATTCCAACGTCGAGGCGACCGTACCAGCGGGATGCGCGATGGTCGGCCCGATGGACATCCCCGCGGGCCGATTCGCGGTCGTCCACGACCC
>JBDUBS010000008.1:0-1544 GCA_040003875.1 Acidimicrobiia bacterium
CCGGCCTCACACGGCGCCGGGACAACCAGCCCTCCACTAAACCCGGGGCGCTTCAGATTGCATGGCAACGACGAAGACACCAAACGGAAGTTGAACCGAACCGAGAACGTCCGGCCCATCGCCTCCGACGACCCCGACTTCGAACGGCTCTACCCGCGCCGCAACGACGCCGAGTCCATCAACCGCGCACTCGACGACTGTCTCTGGCTCCGTCGCGCCCACAGTCTCGGCCACGAACGCCAACTCTTGAACCTGCTCGGCGACGCGCTGATGGTCAACGGCCTCGCACTCCACCAACACCGACGACGACAACACCAGCCACCCCAACCCGGGGCACTCGCCGCCTGAGCAACCCAAACCCAATCGCACGGCGTCTTCGGCGCGCCCGGCCCGCGATCGGGGCCCGCCGGTTACCCCACGCGGCGTCGCGCCGCCTGGAAACGGCGCAGGATCACCAACAACCCCCATACATCGCCGCTCCGGGTTTTCTGCCACGTATCCTGCAACCCCCGCCCTCGTAGCTCAGTTGGATAGAGCGACCGCCTCCTAAGCGGTAGGTCACAGGTTCGATTCCTGTCGAGGGCACGTTCGTCACGAACGAGAGCGGGCGCGTATCGATGCGACCGCTGATCGACACGGCGGACGTACTGCTCATCGGGCGTGTGACCTACGACTCGTTCTACGGCGCGTGGCCGCATCGGGAAGGTCCGATGGCCAAGAACATCAACACGACGGGAAAGGTCGCCGCGCTCAAGGCCTCGGGCGACGGACCGGCCCTTGTCGTCGGCAACGCCAGCCTGGCCCAGACGTCGTTCGCCGAGGGCATGGTGACGAGGTGCATGTGACCCGCGGCGGTTGATCGGGTTCGGCGGGCTGAGACGCCGGTGCGATTTGCGGGGAACGGCTCGGGGTAAGGGACCGCCACCCGTCCCGAGAGGAGCCGTCATGGCCAGAGTGCAGGTGTGTTCGATGAGCAGTGGCGAGTTCGATGTACAAGTGGAAGATGCGAATCGGGTGCGCACCCATCGGGTGGTCGTCGGTGCCAACCTGCTGCGTGATCTCGCCGCGCCGACGACCTCGGGTCAGCAGATCGTCGCGGCCGCGTTCGACGTGCTCGCGTCCGAAGGCGGGTTGAATGCCATCCCGCCGCTCGTCGAACTCGAGACCTACCGCAAGCGTCGCGGGTTCGTCGACGAGATCCGACGACGGATCGCCTGATCGACGTCAGGCGAAGAGGCTCACACCGCCCGGTCCGACAAGCAGACCGAGCACGATGAGTGCCGCGCCGTAGAGCACCGCACCTCGCACGAGCGAGACGATGCCGATGACCACGAGCACGACTGCGATGAGCCACAAGATGAAGTCCATGCGGCTTCGGTACCCATCCCTTCGCGGATCAAACCTCGTCGCCCCGTCCGGCAGTCGGACCGATCGGGTCGCCGCGCAGTTCATCGGCGGACCGATCACCGTGTCCTGCCGTCGGCGCAATCGGGTCACCGCGGAAGCGATCGCGGTCATGGTGGTCTCCTCGCGTGAGCAGTGTC
>JBDUBS010000292.1:0-1543 GCA_040003875.1 Acidimicrobiia bacterium
TGGTGGTGAGCCGAAGTGCGAGCGCTCGGTGGCGACCGTCGGCCCGTCGACGATTCCGGGCTTCGTTGGCCACGATGGTGAGCAACCAGGGCCGGAACGGTGCGCCCGGTCGGAACTGGTCGAGATGTCGGAACGCCTTGATCATGGCCTCTTGCACTGCATCCTCGGCCTCGTCGCCGGCAATCGTGTAGCCCACCCGGAGCGCGACGATCCGGTGCCGCTCCAGGAGCGTGCAAAAGGCGTCGCGGTCGCCGGATCGGGCCCGGTCGACCAGCTCGTCGTCGGAGTTCCTCATCGTGGTTACCGCGTTCGTACGTCGGTCGGACGAGTTGGGTTCCGGGAACCTTCCCACGTCGTTGGCGGTACGTTCCTCGTGATGTTCTCGATGCGCCGACGGCGAGACTCCGAGCGGGCCGACCCACCGCTGCCGATCCTGCCCGGGGAGGTCAGCAACGGCGAGTTCCTGCCTCGGCCCCCCTCACGGCGGGAGCAGGCAATGGTCGACGAGTTGCTCCGCCGCAGTGACGATCTGGCCCGCATCGCGGGAACGTCGCGCCGACGCTTTCTGCAGTCGGCGGGCGGGGTTGCCTTGAGTCTCGCCGTCTTCGATGCGTGCGCGGGCAGCGGCTCGAGCCGGCACCGCCTCACGGGTTCGACGACCTCGACCGGCCGCGGCGGTCGTTATGTCGTTCCCGACCCGGGCGACGCGGCGGCGTGTGAATCGGTGCTCGGGAGCGGGGGCGAACTGATCATCGACATGCACACCCATCACGTGATGCCGGCCGGCCCCTGGCGCCAGAACGCGCCCGGCACCGTCAGCATGATCCGCGACCTGGTCCCCGGCGGTTGTGACGCAGCCGACCAGTTCGAGTGTCTCGATCGGGCGCACTACATCCACGACCTGTTTCTTGCGAGCGACACGACCGTCGCCATGCTGACCGACGTTCCGAACTCCGGCCCGGCGGACGCGCCGATGCCCTTCGGCGATGCAGTCGGAACGTCGGACTTCGCCCAGGACCTCGCGTCGGGTGGCGTGCACCGCGTGCTCTCCCAGAGCGTGCTCGCGCCGAACTTCGGGCCGGTCGCCGCGACCCTCGACGCGATGCAGGCCCAGGTGGCAGGAGCGCGGGTCGCGTCCTTCAAGGCGTACACCGCGTGGGGTCCGAACGGCCGGGGCTACGACCTCACCGATCCTGGAGTCGGGCTACCGATGCTGCAACAGGCGCACGACCTCGGGATCAAGGTGTTCTGTGCTCACAAGGGGCTGCCGCTGAAGCGGTTCGACCTGTCGCACAACAGCCCGGAGGATCTCGTCGCCGCCGCGAAACTGTTCCCGGACATGCAGTTCGTGGTGTTCCACTCCGCGTTCGAACGCGAAATCCATGAAGGCCCCTACGACCCGGCGAACGCGACCCGGGGGACCAACGCGCTGCTCGCCGCGCTCGATCGGCACGGCGTACTGCCGAACTCGAACGTCTGGTGTGAACTCGGCACCACATGGCGCGAGGTGCTCTCGAGCCCCGACCAGGCCGCCCACGTGCTG
>JBDUBS010000614.1:0-1541 GCA_040003875.1 Acidimicrobiia bacterium
GCTCGCCGGTCGCTGCGTCGATGAGCACGATCGGTTGGTTCGCACCGAGCGACGCGCCGATGTTCGTGATTGGCGCCGCGCCGGTCCTGGCGAGGTCGAGACCGGGGATATAGGTGACGATCATGGCACCCGGACTGAAGCCGTCGTTGCGGTTCCACTCGGTTGGGTCGATCGCGATGTTGTTCGAGTTCGATGGCATCGACGAGCGGTCGAAGTGCACACGCCGGCCGGTGGCAGTGGACGAGTCGGCCACGGTGAAGAAATCGTTCGGGAAGGGCATGAGGCACTTCTTGGCCGCGATCGGGTCGCACCGGTCGGCGGTCGCGGTGTCGACGCCGGGCTCCCAGGAGACGCTCGCGTAACCGCTCTCGTGGGCCCCGGTGTCGCGCCGTTCGGCGCGCGCCTTGATCGTGACGAAACCGGGGACGAGGTCCGCGGCGTGGAGCTGCAGCTTGCCGCCGGTGGCGTCGCGCACGATCCGACTGCTGACGCTGGTGGTACTCACGGCGTCGGGCCAGCCGATGACGACCCACACCTGCAGGCTCGACGGGTCGAGGTTCGCGGCGAGACGGACGTCGACCGCGACCTCGCCCGAGGCCGGGGCCTGGGTCGCGTTGACCGGCGAGACGACGTGGACGCCGGACGGCTTCGCGAGCCCGTGACCCGGGAACCACTGCCCCGGAACCCGACACGCCGAGAGCGCCAATGCGCCCACGACCGCCAAGGCCGCCCACCGATATGCATTCTTCCGATTTGTCACGAAGCCTCCCCCCGAGGACCTGCGATCGTAGTGCCCTATTTCCCAGTCCACTGGGGTCGGCGGCCCTCCCGGCGGGCGGCGAACCCTTCGGTGGCGTCCGCCGTCGCGCCGACGACCCTGCGCATCGACTCGCCGAGGCGCAGCGCGTCCTCCCACGGCAGGTGCGGGCCGCGTGCGGCCATCTCCTTGGTGGCGCGTTGGGCGAGCGGTGCCCGGGCCGCCAACCGCGCCGCCAACTCGTGGGCGGTGTCCATCAGATCCGCGCGCGGGACGACTCGCCAGGCCAGGCCGATCTCCTTCGCGGTCGCGGCGTCGATCCGGTCACCGGTCAGGAGCAGTTCCATCGCGTTGGACCAACCGACGCGTGCGGGAAGGCGCATCGCACCCACGATCGTGGGTACGCCGAGACCCACTTCGGGGAACCCGAACTCCGCGTCGTCCGCGGCGATGACGAAGTCGCACCGGAGCACCGACGTCAGCCCGTACCCGAGGCAGTAACCGGGGACCGCAGCGATCGTCGGCTTCCAGATCTCCATGCCGCTCTCGAACGAGTTCACGGTCGGGATCTCCCAGAACGAACCCGACCACTCCCCGACGGAACCGGCACCGTCCTTCAGGTCGGCGCCCACGCAGAACGCGCGGCCGGCTCCGGTGACGATACCGACCCACGCGTCCTCGTCGGCCCGGAATCGCTCCCACACCGCGTTGAGGTCCTGACGTAACTCGCGATTGATTGCGTTCAGTGCGTCAGGACGGTGGTACGTGATCGTCGCGACGTGGT
>JBDUBS010000186.1:0-1538 GCA_040003875.1 Acidimicrobiia bacterium
GACGACGCCCGTCGACGCTCCTCGACGAACGATCCGGTCACAACCCCCCCGTAGGCCGGCTGGCTCGCGGTCACGAGACTCGGCAAGAGGCGCCGGCCGTTGGCGAGCATCACGGCATGTCCGACGTGAGCGGCGAACCCGAGCGCGACCAGGATCACGCCGAGGGAGAACAGGTTGGATGAGAGGAGCGGCATGGTCATCGCCTCAGGGACGCGTGGATCGGGTCGATGGTTGCGCTCGCCGCCGGGCGAGCTTGATCAGGCGACGGCCGCGCCGCCCGGCTTGGGTCCGGCCGTCGTCCGGACGGCGATCGCGCGAGTCTTTACCTTCAGGACCAACCCGCAATTGCTGCACGTATCGATGAGCGCCGAGCGGCCGAGGCCGCACATCGGGCAGATCACCGCGAGCTCGTCGTGGTCGCGCTCGCAGCGGAGCGTTCCTGACGGGTAGACCAGTGCGTCGCGCCGGCAGTAGGGGAGCCCGACCGGGAAGATCGGCTCGCCGCCGGGACCGATCACGGCGACCCGTGGACCCTCCTCGAAGGCGATCTTGACCCGTGGCTTGCGGATCCTGTAGATCAGCGTCCCGAGCGCGAGGAATGTCAGGAATGGCCCGATCAGGCCCACCACGACGAGGACCGGGAGGATGCCGATCAAGAAACCCCAATCCGGCATCACGAAGATGGACAGGACCTGAAGGATCTGGGTCCAGATCTGGTTCAGGACGTCGACGAGGTTCACGGCCGCATCCTACCAGTCCCGCCCGCCTTGGGAGACCGTCGTGGGTTGCCACGTTTCGTTGTCGCGCCACGCCCCGGTTTCCAGCCGGTCCGGTCCGTCTCGGCCGGATCCCCGTCGCTCGCCGCCTCCGCCGTCTGTGGCCCGGGCCGGGGTGCGCGAACGGGTCGCGGCGGTCGCGGATTGCCGACCGATGGGGAGACCAGCCGACCGCTGTCGAGACGACCGAGGAGCCACGCCGAGCCGGCCGTCCGCGCGCCGCGGAGTCGGGCGCTGTGACGCAGGTCGCGGTCGTCGGTGACGACGAGGAGGTTGGCGGTGCCGTCCGAACCATCGAGCAGGTGAACGTCGCCGACGATCGCGAGGATCACCGCATCGGCTGTCCGGCCGCCGCTGTAGCGGACCACGACGCCCGCCGCGATCCGCTCGTTTCGGAGGCCGCGTTCCGCTGGACCGTCGAAGACGAGCTCGATCGTGATCGGGGCCGGGATGGCGCCACGCAACCGACCGATCAGGGCGGCGGCCGGGGCCGGGCCACCGGTCTTCGACAGGGCATGGAGCAGATTCGTGCCGTCGACCAGGAGTCGTTGTGTCGCAGCGAGCGGGTTGCGGTCTGGCTGTGGCATCGGTGCCATCGTACGCGCCGAGGGTCGCACGGCTACGATCGGTCGACATATGGGACTCCTCCTCCTCGTCGATCTCGATGGCGTCGTCTATCGCGGCACCGAGCCTGTTCCGGGCGTGGCCGCAGTCCTGGCCGATCGCGCGGCACGGGGCGACGATGTCGTGTACGTGACGAAC
>JBDUBS010000346.1:0-5096 GCA_040003875.1 Acidimicrobiia bacterium
ACGTGGAGACGCGGCCGTCGGATCCGCGCCTGCGTCAGAACGGCACCTACATGGTGTTGCGCAAGCTGGAACAGGATGTCGTCGCCTTCCGGCAGTACGTGGCGGAGACCGCGCAACTGCTGGGGATGGAACCCGAGATGTGCGCGGCGAAGTTCGTGGGGCGCTGGCGCAGTGGCGCGCCTCTGGAGTTGACGCCCGATCACGACGATCCGAAGATCCTCGATGACCCGGCAACGGCCGATGCCTTTGCGTACCGCGCCCCGTCGACCGCCGCACCGAATGGTGATGCCGACGGCACGCTCGTTCCGCATCTCGCCCATATCCGGCGCGTGAATCCGCGCGACTCGCTCAGCGAACACTCGATGATCGACCCGACCAACCACCGCATCATCCGGCGGGCCGCGCCGTACGGCCCCTACCTGGACGAAGCGGCGCCGGCGGACGGCGTCGAGCGTGGGCTGCTCTTCCGCGCGTTCAATGCCAGCATCCTCGATCAGTTCGAGATGATCCAGAGCGAGTGGGTGAACAACGCCAACGAGGCCAACGGCCTGAGCTCGGATCGGGATCCGTTGGTGGGTTCGGTGGAGCCGGTCGGTCCCGAGGAGCGCCAACTCGGGGCCAGTTTCACGATTCCCCGGCCCGACGGATCGTGCCCCACTCGGTACGGCCTGCCCCAGTTCGTCACCGTTCGCGGCGGTGAATACTTCTTCATTCCGTCCATCACCGCCTTGAAGACGCTGGCGACGGCGGTGCCGGGTCCGGGACCCCAACCGCCGCCGAAGGGTGATCCTGCTGCCGGCTTCGTGGCTCAGTTCGAGGCGATCGCCTCGGAGAAGGACCGCACCCCGGCCGAGATCGCTCGCGAGCAGACGATGCTCGTGCTCGAGTACCAGGACAAGCTCGTCGCGTTGGGTGACGATCTGCGCGCGTCCGACGCGACGAAGATCTTCAGCACGCCGATCGGATATCTCCTCGCGACCTACGCCGACATCACCGAGGTGTTCACCCACGACGAGGCGTTCTCGGTGTGCGGCTACGGCGAGCGCCTGGCCGATGCCACGGGCGCGTTCATGCTCGGCATGGACGCGGGACCGCAGTACGACCACGAGACGGCGGTCATGCGATCGGTCGCGCCGAGTTGGGAACTCCCTGCGGTGGGCGAATGGATCGGTCGCTACGCGGCGCAGGTCGTCGGCCAGGCCGCGCTGGCCGGGACGTTTGATCTGGTGACCGTCGCGAACCGGGTTCCGCTCGGCTTCGTCGCTCACTACTTCGGGGTACCCGGTCCCAACGACGACATCTTCATGACGTGGTTGCGGGTCGTCGGCGTCCACGTGTTCGAGTTCTGGAGTCCGCTCGATCCACGGATCAAGCAGATGGTCGGCACGATCACGCCCGTGCTCGAGCAGTATCTCGATACGGTGATCCAGAGTCGACTCGGTGACATATCGGCCGGGGCTCCGGTGCCCGACGACGTGCTGACGCGGCTCCTCGCCTTGGCGGGGGAGGCGGCCGAGGGAATCGTCGAAACTCCCGGAGGCCTCGATCTCCTGGGCATCCGGCGCAACCTCGCCGGGTTCGCGGTCGGTTCGTCGGTCGCGTTGTCGGTCGCGATCGTGAGCGCGGTCCAGTACTTGTTGCAACCGGAGAACTCGGAGGCCTACCAGGTCACGGTCGCAGCGGCCGAGGCTGGCAACGTGGCGCTGGTGAGTCAGTGCATGCTCGAAGCGGCGCGACTCGGTGCGCCGAGCCCACCGTCGTTGTTCCGCACCGCGTCGACCGATTACGTGCTGGCCCGCGGCACCGCGCGGGAGACCGTGATCCCCAAGGGATCGATCGTCGCGCTTTACCCCGTGGTGGCGATGACCGACCCGGAGTTCGTCGACGATCCGCTGGTGTTCCGCCCGGGGCGGTCACCTTCGAACTACGTGATGTTCGGCGAGGGCATGCACACGTGCTTCGGCACCGCGACTGCCACGATGCTGCTGGGCGCCGTCGGTCTGGCGCTGTTCAAGCTTCCGGGGCTCCACGAGGTTGCACCGATGACTCCGGGCCAGGGCATTCCCGGCACGTACTACCCCGGCCGGTACCCGGTCGCGGTGGGCACCTGACGCCGCACGCCGTGCCTTCGGCTAGTCGTTGGAGTGGCAGTGGGACGCGTCGGACGGCGGGACGTCGAGCGCGGGGTTGCGGTCGAAGAAGCCGAACGGGCTGAGCAGGAAGCCCGTGTACTCCACCGGCATGACCGGCCAGTCCTCCGGCCGCACGAAGTGCGTGATCCCGAACGAATACCAGACCACCACGTCGGTGGCGACGAGTGAGCGGTCGGCCGCGGTCCAGCGCGGGAGCCCGTCGCCGCCCACGTGCTGATTCGGGTAGTTGCCCGACGCGCGGCGCTCGTCAGGGGAGTACGGCGTGACCCAGAGGTTGTGCTGCGCGAACCCGGCCCGCTTGCCGACGCTCGACTCCGGGTCCGCGAGGAGCGTGGGCGTGCTCATCGTCGGGATCAACTTGTAAGCGGTCGGCTCGCCCAGCCCGTTACGCGCTTCGGGGTTGACGATCCGCCACGACCGCGACGTCGCGGCGTTCGTGTCGCGCCGGGCCGAAAGCTCGGATTCGAGCCGGGTCTTACGGGCGCGGAACGCGTTGCGCCACGGGTTGTCGGGTCCGGCCTCCACCTGCTCGGACTCCACTTCGTAGATCTCGTTCACGGGTCCGTCGACGTCGAAGTCGAGGCGCGCCGAGAACATGTGCTGGTGGTTGGGGGCCGCGACCCCCGGTGCGACGAGACCCGCGTATCCAGGGGTGGTGCCCGGCTCGACCGCCATCGGCGACACGATGCCCGTGAGCTTCACCTCCAACTGGATATTGCCGTCGAGGTAGAAGTACCAGAAGAACCCGTACTCGTAGTTGCCGACGGTCGAGATGAAGCTGACGACGAGCCGGCGACTCCGACGCACCTCGCTCGTACCGCCGAAGAGGTCGACGTGCTTCCAGAGGATTCCGTAGTCCTCCTCGTGCATGCAGATCGCGTTGCGGATCGTGTACGGCTCGCCGTCCTCCCGCGCGAGCACCGCGTCGAAATAGTGGATCTCGCCGAGGCAGTCGCACCCCAGCGTGAGGGGCTGGGTCATCCGTCCGAGCCCCCACTCGCCGGCGTCGAACGCGTTCTTCCATCCCTGCTCGGGCCCGGGATCTCCGTAGGGGACGACCATCTCGCTGATCGACGCCCGGTGCAGAATCGACCGCTCCCGCCCGGCTTCGGTGTACGTGACCTGGTGGAGGACCACCCCTTCGTAGGGGTCGAAGGTGAGCCGCAGGGACCACTTCTGCCACTGCACGAGGTTGCCGTCGACGGTGAAGCTCGGACCCTCGGGTTGAGTGATCTCGATGGGCTTGAGGTCGGTCCGCAGCGGTTCGTTGTCGGCCGCGAAGTAGCGCGCGTGCTCGGTCGGCATCGTGACCATGCCGTGGTCGATGACCTCGATCACCTCGTGGCGGCCGAGGTCGAAGTGCACGATCAACCCCTCGATCGGCCGGGCGTAGCCGTTGTCCTGGGGATCGGTGCGGAGGAACGAGATGCACCGAGCGATGCGCCGGTCGGTCTCGGCGTCGTACCCGAACACTCCTGCCGGCCACGGGTCGATCTGCACGTTGTCGATGTCGGTGATCCCGCGGCGCGCCAGCGCGGCGATGTAGTCAGGATGTTCCTTGGTGGTGAAGATCGCGTGGGCCGCCTCGCCGTAGAGGAGCGTCGGTCGCACGTCGGGCAACGTCTCCCAGGTGACCACCGCGCCGGCCGTGAGCGACACGATCACCTCGTCCACGCCGAGACCGGGACCGGTCACCAACTCGACCCGGACGCACCGGTCGACGGGACCCGCGGCGAGCGCCGCCTTGTCGGGCTCGTGCAGCACCACGTGCACGAACGTGGCGCCCTCGGTGAACCGGGGGTCGGCACGCACGATGCCGCTCGCCCGGGTGATCTCGTCGCCGGCGAGCATGGACAAGGGGTGGGCCATGCGCGGATGTTCCCGGGCCGGGCCCGAGGGCGTCAAGCCGAGAACGCGCCGACCATCGCGCGGAACGCGGGTTTGGGCCGCAGCCGCTCGTCGAACGGGAGCGCCGCACCCCGCCCCGCCTGTGCGGCCGGGATCCACGAGTGGCGGTCCGTGAACCCCCACGTGGTGATGCCGTCGCACCGGTCGACGGTGAGACACGCCTGTACGGCGCCGCGGTAGACCTCAGCCTGTCGGTCCAGCGCACCGGCCTCGACGGGGGTCCGCAACGCGACGTCGAGCTCGGTGATCCAGACCCGCAGCCCGGCGTCGGAGAACCGGGTGAGGTTCGTGGTGATCGCGGTGTGGCTTTCGGCGTGGTCGAGGTTCCGGTGCATCTGGAAGCCGACTCCGTCGACCGGCACGCCCTGTTTTCGGAGCGCGGTCACTTCGCGCAGGAGCGCATTCGACTTGCGGTTCACGGTATCGGTCCCGAACTCGTTGACGTACAGCGTTGCGCCGGGATCCGCCTCGTGCGCGAACCGGAACGCAAGTGCGATGTAGTCGGGACCGATGCCGCGACTCCAGAAGTCGTCGCGGAGGCCGGCGCCGGACGGGTCGAGCGGCTCGTTGACCACGTCCCATTGCTGCACGCGTCCGCGGAAGTGCCCGACGACGGTGTGGATGTGGTCGCGCAGGATGCCGATCAACTGCTCGCGGTCGAAATGACCGTCGGTGAGCCAGGTCGGGAGCGCGCGATACCACGCGAGGGTGTGGCCCCGAACCGTCATGTGGTGGGAGGTGGCGAACGCGACGATCGCGTCCGCGGCGGCGAAGTCGTAACGGTCGCGCGCGGGATGAATCGTGTCCCACTTCATCGCGTTCTCGGGTGTGACGCTCGAGTATTCGCGGGCGACGAGTGCGAGTTCGTGGGGGTCGGTGCTCGCGGTCGGCGCCGCGAGTGCGGTGCCCACGCCGCGACGACGACGGCCCGCCGCCGCGCGCAGGGTCGTGGTTTCGCTCCGACCTCCACCGGAACCCTCGTGTCGCGTCGGTGACGCCGTCAGCATCGGGATCGCGACCGCACCCAGGGCGACG
>JBDUBS010000164.1:0-1534 GCA_040003875.1 Acidimicrobiia bacterium
CAGAGCAGCGGCCTGTTAAGCCGCTTGTCGCGAGTTCGAGCCTCGCCCCCGGAGCCAGTCAGGAGACGGCAAGCGCCGCGGCGCCGGCCGTGATCGACGGCACCAGCGCGGTGGCCGTCGGCAGCAGCTGCTCGCAGAAGAACCGGGTGGTGCGCACCTGGGCCTCGGCCCGGTCGGTGCCCTGAGCCAGGATCGCGGAGCGGCCCATGAGGTCGCCGGCGGTCAGCATCGAGAGCAGACGCAGGAACGGCGTGGCGCCGGCCAACGCGTCGTCGATCACCGTCGCGCCGGCCATCCAGAGGGTGGCCTCCTTGGCCGCGGCGACCGCATCGGTCAGCGCCTTCCCACTCGCGGCGAGTTCGGGAATCGCCGTCAGCTCCGTGATGCCGGATTCGATCCGAGCGAAGTGGTCCATCACCGCCGCACCGCCGCGGACTCCGAGCTTGCGGCCGATGAGGTCGATGGCCTGGATTCCGTTGGTGCCCTCGTAGATCATGGCGATGCGAGCGTCGCGGAGGTGCTGGGCGGCGCCGGTCTCCTCGATGAAGCCCATACCGCCGTGGATCTGGATTCCCAGCGACGTGATCTCGAACCCGGTGTCGGTCGACCAGGCTTTCGCCAACGGTGTGAGCAGCGCCGCGATCTCCTCGTTCTGGGCCCGGATATCGGCGTCGGGGTCGAACTCGCTCCGGTCGATGGCCGCCGCGGTCGTGTAGATGAGCCGCCGCATCGCCTCGATCGACGACTCCATGGTGAGGAGCATCCGCCGGACGTCCGGGTGTTCGATGATGGTGGCGCGCTCACCGCGCGGTGTCGTCGTGGCCCGCCCTTGCTTGCGTTCACGTGCGAACTCGAGCGCCTGCTGGTACGCCCGTTCGGCCAACGCGAGGCCCTCGACCGCGACACCGATCCGGGCGTGGTTCATCATCGTGAACATCGCGATGAGTCCACCGTTGAGTTCACCGACGAGTTCGCCGATCGCGCCATCGCCGTTCTCGCCGAAGGACAACACGCACGTGGGACTCGCCTTGATGCCCATCTTGTGTTCGATCGAAAGACAGGTGACGTCGTTGCGATCGCCGAACGACCCGTCGTCGTTCACAAGGAACTTCGGCACGACGAAACACGAGATGCCCTTCGTGCCCGCGGGCGCGTCCGGCGTGCGGGCCAGCACCAGGTGGACGGTCTGCTCGGCGAGATCGTGTTCGCCGAAGGTGATGAAGATCTTCGTGCCGGTGATGCGGTACGTACCGTCGTCCTGGGGCACCGCCTTCGTGCGGATCGCTCCGAGATCCGATCCCGCATCCGACTCGGTGAGGCACATCGTGCCGGTCCACTCACCCGTGATCATGTGCGGCAAGTAGATGGCCTTCAGTGCGTCGGAACCGTGGGCCTCGAGCAGGCGACCGCACACCGCCATCCCGAAGCTCGGGTGATCGACGTACGCATCGCCGGTCACCAGGACCACATCGCAGGCGTCCCAGCCGAGCGCGTCCATCTCGGCCCGACAGGTCGGCAGGAACGGCGCCGCCTG
>JBDUBS010000364.1:0-5070 GCA_040003875.1 Acidimicrobiia bacterium
GTCGTACCAGAGGCTCTGGGTCCCGATACCGTCGAAGCGCACCGCTGCGCCCAGCGCGACGATCACCGCGAGCAGGCTGTCGAACCGGCGCGGCGCCCGCGCCGCGTCCCCTACGTCGCGATCGGGCTGCTCGGCCATTGGTGTCAGTACGACTTCGGGAGTCCGAGTGACTGCTGGGCCACGAAGTTGAGCACCATCTCGCGGCTGACCGGTGCGATCCGGAGCAACCGGACCATGCCCCACAGGTCGGCGAGACCGTACTCACTGGCCAAGCCGTTCCCGCCGTGGGTCTGGATCGCGGCATCGAGCGCCTGCATCTCGGCCTCGGCCGCGGCGTACTTCGCCATGTTCGCCGCCTCGCCGGCGGCGACGCGGTCCGAGGAGTGATCGTGCATCCACGCGGCCTTGGCCATCATGAGCCGCGCGAGTTCGAGTTCGACCTTGGCCATCGCGAGTGGATGCGCGATGCCCTGGTGGCGCCCGATCGGCGTCCCCCAGACCTCGCGGTCGTTCGCGTACGCCGCAGCGCGGTCGAGCGCGTAGCGGCCGATGCCGGTGCAGATCGCTGCACTCATGATGCGTTCGGGGTTGAGTCCGACGAACACCTGTCGGAGTCCCTCGCCCTCGTCGCCGAGCAACCGGTCCGCCGGGACCTCGACGTCGTCGAAGAACAGCGTGTATTGCTTCTCGGGCGCGCTGATCTCCATCGGGATGACCGTTCGTTCCAACCCCGGCGCGTCGGTGTCGACGACGAAGAGCGAGAGCCGCGCCCGGCCGGTGTCCGGATGCGTCCCGGTACGCGTCACGACGACCATCGTGTCGGCCTCGTCCACGCCCGAGATGTAGGTCTTGGATCCGTTGAGCCGGTACACGTCACCGTCGCGGGTGGCGGTCGTCGCGATGTTGTGGCTGTTGGAACCCGCGTCGGGCTCGGTGATCGCGAACACCATCTTCGTGCCGGTGGCCATGGTCCGCAGCCAGCGATCCTTCTGCCCGTCGGTCCCGAAGTGCTTGATCAGCTCACCGCAGATGGCGGGCGACACGAGGATCAGGAGCAGCGGGGTGCCCAGCGAAGCGAGTTCCTCGCAGACGATGACGAGCTCTGACATGCCGCCCCCGCCCCCGCCGTACTCCTCGGGGAGGTGGACGCCGAGGAAGCCGAGTTCGCCGATCGCGTTCCAGAGCTCGTCGGTGCGGCCGCCGGTGCGGGCCTGGGTTGCGAAGTATTCGTGACCGAACTTCGAGCCGACGTCCCGGACCGCTTCCCGCAGCATCTGGTGTTCGGACGGTTCGGCGAAATCCATCGGTCATCCTGTCGGCGGCGGGCGGACAGACCGTACCGGCGCATGCGGGACGAATGTCGAGTGGGCCGCGCCGATGTGCAAACGTGCGCTCATCGGGTGAAGGGAGCGACCGATGCCGGTCGACGTGAACGCACTGATCGACGACCTCGACGCCGAGACCGCGTGGCTGCTGGCGATGGTCGAGCCGCTCGACGCCGCCGGCTGGGCCACGCCGACCCCGGCACCAGGTTGGCGGGTCCAGGAACAGGTGGCCCACCTCGCGTACTTCGACGAGGCCGCCACCACCGCGGCGACCGACGCCGACGCGTTCCAGCGCGAACTCGAAGCCGCGCTCGCCGACCCGGACGGGATCACCGAACGGATCAGCCGGCGCGCACGCGACCTGACCCCGGCCGAAGTCTTCACCTGGTTGACCACCGCTCGGGCCGCCATGCGGTCCACGTTCCTGGCGCTCGATCCGTCCACCCGGGTGCCGTGGTACGGACCGGCGATGAGCATTCCTTCGTCGCTGACGGCCCGGATCATGGAGACCTGGGCCCACGGTCAGGACATCGCCGACGCGCTCGGCGCGGCCCACGATGCCACCGGGGCGCTGCGCCAGGTGGCCCACATCGGCGTGCGGACCTTCGCGAACTCCTTCGCCGCCCGTGGTCGCGCGGTGCCCGAGGTGTCGGTCTTCGTCGCGCTGGCCGGACCCGACGGCACCGTATGGCAATGGGGCGAGCCGGAGTCGGACGAGAGGGTCGAGGGCGACGCCGTCGATTTCGCGCTGGTGGTGACGCAACGGCGCCACGTCGACGACACCGCGCTGCAGATCAGCGGCCCGGTCGCCGCCGAGTGGATGTCGATCGCCCAGGCCTTCGCCGGTCCGCCGGGCGCGGGTCGCGAACCGCGAGCGCGGTAGCTACTTCGGCGGCATCCGGATACCGCCGTCGACCCGAACGACCTCGGCGTTCATATACGGGTTGGTGATGAGTTCCATCACCATGAACGCCAGTTCCTCGCCGGAGCCGAGCCGCTTCGGGAACAGCACCGACTGACCGAGGTGTGCCTTGAACTGCTCGGAGGCTTCGCCGGTCCCGTAGATCGGCGTGTCGATGAGGCCGGGGGCGACGGTGTTGACCCGGATGCCGACCGCGCTGAGGTCGCGGGCAATCGGCAGGGTCATGCCGACGATCCCGCCCTTCGACGCGGAGTACGCGGCCTGTCCGATCTGGCCGTCGAACGCGGCGGCCGAGGCCATGTTCACGATCGCGCCGCGCTGACCGTCGTCGGTGATGGGGTCGGTCTTGGCCATTGCGGCCGCGCACAGCCGCAGCATGTTGAACGAGCCGAGCAGGTTCACCTTGATGACGAACTCGAACTGGCTCTGGGGCATGGGATCGTTGTTGCGGTCGACCGTTCGACCCGCGCTGCCGAGCCCGGCCGAGTTCACCAGCACGCGCAGCGGGCCCATTTCCGAGGCGGCGGCGACGGCGGTGAGGCCGTCCTCCTCGCTCGAGACATCGCACTTCACGAACAGCCCGCCGAGCTCAGAGGCCACTGCGCCTCCGTGCTCCTCGTTGAGGTCGGCGATGACGACCCGGACCCCCAGCGCGGCGAGCTGGCGGGCCGATGCCTCCCCGATGCCCGACGCACCTCCGGTGATGACGGCGGATGCTCCGGTGAGATCGAGACGCGGCATGGAAGGCTCCTGAGACGGCGGGGTGATCGGGAAGAACGTAGTGACCGGCGTGGCGGTCGTGCCGAGTCCGGGCTGGACGGGGAGGTACTCGAACCGTCACGCGTCGGCGACGACCGCGATCCGGGCGACGGTGGGGAACGCGCAGTAGTACACGTCGCGACCGAAGCCGGGCGCGAGGAAGACGACGGACTGGAGCGGGCTTCCCGTGTCGACACGCGCCCGCTCGGCTCCGGTCTCGATGTCGAGGATCACGAGTTGGTCCATCATCCGGTCGTCGTCGTGGTCGGCCGTCACCAGTTCGCCGGTATCGGGATAGAGGATCGGATGGCAGCCGTGGTTCTGGGGGCGGGTCCAGCGCGGTGTGACGCGGCCGTCGTGACCGAGGTCGAACGCGGTGAGCACACCGTTGCCGCTGTCGTAGCCGACGGCGATGTTCCGGACGGTGTCGATCGCCGGGGGATTGGCCACGATCCCGTTGGGGAGCCCGCAGATCTCGGTGAGCGTGACCTGGGCCGTGTCGAGATCGACGCGCACCAGGTGCAGCGGCGCCGCCGAGATGCCGCGGCCGCGGAACGTGCCCGCGTACCGGTCACTCCCGGCACCGTTGTCGAGGAACCATGCCGCGTCCGTCGTCATCACCGCGTCCCACCCGAAGGTCTGGCCCTCCATGGTGCGGTATTGCGGCTGGAACGCCGCGTCGACCTGGAGATCGGTGCCGTCCCAGGTCGCGCGGAACAGGTGATGGTCGCCGACGGTGTACACGGTCGCACCGACGGCGGAGAGCCGCGCGATCGAAGGTTCGGGCAACGTCACGGCCGCCACCACCGCGAGATCGTCGGGTGCGAGGACGAGCAGTTCGCACGTCGGTTCGTCGAGGGTCGGCACTCCGGGCGGGAGATCACCGCCGAAGTCCTTGGTGACGAGATGCCCGCCGGGCAGGATCACGAAGCTGTTGTAGGGACGGTCGCGCGGGAGGGAAGCGGACGCGACGACGTCCAACGTGGGACTGAGCCGATGGACGTGTCGACCGAACACCACGTACAGGGATCCGTTGGCGTGGGCCGCGAGTCCACCGGGCCACGTTTTCCCCCCGGCCAGGTCGGGCGAGCGACGGATTGGCTCGAGCGACACGGGGTCGATCTGCTCCACCCACGAGATCGCGTCGGTCCCTCCGGTGTGGCGCAGCAGGTAGACCTCGCCCGGGTCGCGCAACACGACCATCGTCGCCACGACGGCCTCGCGGCTCGTGCACTCGAGGTGTTCGCCGGCCTGCAGTCCGAGACCGGTGCCCGACCGGGGCGTCTCGGTGCGGCGGGGGCCGCCGTCCTCTCCGGGCCACCGGCTCGGCCAGTAGCCGGCGTCAGGGTCCGAGCCGGCGTCGGAGTTGCTGGTCGATGCGCCTTCGTCGTTCACATCGGGATCCTGGCAGACGCGATGGACCGCGTCCTCCCGTCTACCGTGGGTGCTGCGACCCCTCGTTGCGGGTTCGCGATCAGCGATGGATGACCGAGCGCCGGCGGGAGGCGGGCAATGGTGCACACGACGCGCCCCCGGCGCGTACGGACGGGTTTCGTCACTGCGAGCGTGGTGGTCTCGGCGTGGTTCGCGATCGTCGCGGCGTCGGCACCGGCGCCGATTCCGGTGCGAACGTTCCCCGCGGGAGCGGGGAACGAGGTCGGCGACCACGGCGTCTTGACGTCGGATCTCGGTGACCGATACACCGCGTCGAGTTCGCAGGGATCCTTCCGTGGCGCGGCGCTCGAATCGAACCGGTCCAGCAACCTCCGGATGGTCTTCTGGCCCCGGACGGTCGGGCAGGCGGCAGACCAGCAGAGCTGTGCGACGTTGCGCACCGAGTCCGATTGGTCGGACCAGGAAGGCGCCGCGCTCCGAATCAGCCGCGACGATTCCGGATCGCTCCACGCGATCACCGTGAGCAAGAACATCTTTTTCGGTGCCACATGGATCTTCAACGTGCACGAATGGAACAGCAATGCAACGCCTGCGCTTCGTGCACTCGGGGCGGTGGATCTGAGCTCGGTGCTCCGTGCCGCGAATGGTGATCCGGTGCAGTTGCCGTGG
>JBDUBS010000644.1:0-5069 GCA_040003875.1 Acidimicrobiia bacterium
AGCGTCTGACTCGAACGCAGCACCACTGCGGGCGCCGACATCACCGACGACAATGGGACGGACGATGCCATTCAGGCCTCCAAGGCAGGGGGCCCGGCCGGCCGGGCCCCAGGTCGTTCAGTGGGTGTGGTGTACGACGATGTCCCGCAGCACGAGGGCCACGGCCTCCGGCAGGTCACCGGCGAGGATTCCAGTATGCCCGCCGGGCCCCGCCGCCCGGCCATGGACGAACGCCGCGGCCGCCGCCGCGTGGAAGGCATTCATCCCTTCTGCGAGGAATGCACCGATGATCCCGGTGAGCACATCGCCGGTGCCGGCCGTCGCGAGCGCCGGTGTCCCCGTCGGGTTGAGCAGGACCCGACCGTCGGGATCGGCGGTCACCGTCGTCGGGCCCTTGAGCACCACCACGCACCGGGTGTCGGCCGCGAGCGCCCGGGCGGCGGCGATCCGGTCGTCGCCCGGGGGCGCGCCGCGGAGTCGGACGAACTCACCGTCGTGGGGTGTCAACACCGTCGACGCGGTTCGGGTCGTCAACAGGTCGAGATCGTCCGCAATGGCGGTCAGGCCGTCGGCATCGAGCACGACCGGCACCGTTGCCCCCGAGACCAGCGTGCGCACCGCGGCGGCCGTGGCGTCGGCTCGCCCGAGTCCGGGCCCCACCGCCATGGCCCCGAAGCGCGAACCGTCGTCACCCACCAGCGTGAGCAGATCCGTGACCGCTTCACCGGTCAGGTCACCGGTCCCGTGGTCGGCAAGGGCGCGGGTGATCACCTCCGAACCGGAAGCGTGGCGCGCCGCGTCACCGGGCAGCGCGGCCCAGACCATCCCCGCACCCGCCCGCATCGCCGCCCGCGCGGTGAGCATCGGCGCGCCGGTCATTCCACCGCTCCCGCCGACGACGAGCACCGCTGCGTTCCACTTGTGGGTCACGTTCGGGCGGCGCGGGATCCAGGCGGCGACGTCATGCGCCTCCACGATGCCCGCCCGATCGAGTCCCGTGCCGAGATCGATCCCGATGTCGACGACCGTCGTTCGTCCTGCATGCTCGCGACCGGGAAAGAACCAGAGGCCGGGCTTCGGAGCTGCGAAGGTCACGGTGCGATCGGCGGTGACCGCCGGCCCCGAGGTCGCGCCGGTCGAACCGTCGACGCCGGACGGAATGTCGACGGCCACAACACGCGCCCTCGACCCATCGATCAGGCCGACGATCCGCGCCGCGTTGCCCTCGAGCACGCCGCGAAATCCGGTGCCGTACATCGCGTCGATCACGCAGTGGGCGCGCCGGATTTTGCGGTCGACGGACGCGTCGACCTCGTCAAGGTCCACGATGTCGACGCGCATCCCCCAGCCGCGCAACACCGTCGCCGCGATCCGACCGTCACCGCCGTTGTTCCCCTTGCCGCACACGACCACGATTCGTCGGCCGTAACTCCCACCCAGAACGCGCCGCACCTCCCACGCCACCGCGTGCGCCGCTCGGTCCATGAGCGTCGCCTCGGGAGTCCCCGCCGCGATCGTGCGCCGGTCGGCGGCCTGCATCTCTGCGGGGGTGACGAGCGGTATCACCGGTCCACCAGCGCGACCGCGACCGCCATCGCCATGAAGTCGGAGTGGGTGAGGCTGAGTCGCCACCCGGTAACGCCGTGTTGGTCGGCGAGCCTGGCTGCGCCTCCGTGCAGTGCGAGTTCGGGCTGACCCGACGCGAGCCGCACCACCTCGACGTCCCGCAGTGCGAACTTCCAGAGCCCGACCCCGAGCGCCTTCATCACCGCTTCCTTCGCACCGAAGCGGGCGGCAAGACGCGGGGCCGGCTCCGCGAACCTGGACGCGTACTCACGCTCGGCATCGGAGAAGATGCGCGCCGCGAGGGTCGGCCGCCGTTCGAGCGCCAGTCGGAACCGGGGAATCTCCACGAGGTCCGTGCCGATCCCGTAGACCGAACCACCCCCGTCGAGTCGCGCGTTCATGCGCGCAGACGGCCCACCGGACCGCTCACGACCGCCACTGATCGGCGAGGGAGGCGATCGGCAGCGTGAGCAGGTCGACGACGGGCACGACGCTCAGCCGGGCGTCGTCGAACTCGGGCTCGGTCTCGGTGACTGCACCGCGGAGGGCGGTGTAGCGGTGGCGGTATCCCGACAACACCCCACGGGCGACATCAGGGGTGAGGTGATCAGCCAACTCGAGGTGGAGGAGGACCAGGCCGACCGTCGTCGTGCCCTTCACCTCCGGGATGATCGCGAGGATCCGGTCGTCGACGCGGCCTCGCGTGACGAACACCTGCCGCTCCGACGCCACCGTCTGCTTCGTACCGCGCAACCGCGGGTCGGACTCGGTGCGGGACCGGAGCCCCGCCGCCACACCACCTTTGTCGAGCATCGCAATGGTGGCGTCGTCGGACTCCGGGTCGCCTTCGACCCGATAACGCGTGAACCCGGTGACGCCCGCGACCGCAGCGTCGAGATCGACCAGCGTCCGCAAGATCTTGTACGTGAGTCCGTCGCGCGGGATACCGGTGTCGAGGACCGCCTGCACGAGGGGGACGTGGAGCAACGTCTCGTCGGATCGCGAAATCCCGACCGTGACCGTCTTCGCCTGGTGCTTGATCGCGTCGACGGGTCGGGTCAACTGCTCGATCGCCTCGGTCAGCGCGACCATGAGGTCGGCCACGACCACTCCCGGCGTACCGAGTGTCCCGTGCTCGGCGCTGTAGGTCTCGAGCGGCACGACACCCGCCGCGTAGCGCATCACCGACGCGAGGTGGACGGCCGTCCCGGCCTCGAGGGAACCGTCGTACGAACCCGCCCGCAGACCGTCGAAGAACCGGGCGGCGAGCGGGGCGATCGCGTCGACGAGCGGGGCGAGGTCCTTCTCCACCGCGGTGCTCTCGACGATGGCGCGGGCCTCGCGCAACGGACGCGCCGAGGCGTCGATCGCGAGGGCAGCCTCGTACCCGAAGAGATGGCCGGCCATCGCGCTGAGCACGAAGCCGAGGCGGTCGTGCACACGCGGCACCCGGAGGACATCAATCGCGGCGCCGTACCGGTCGTCGTCCTCGGACACCAACGCGATCGCCGCCGCCTTGTGCGCGCGGTAGATCGCCAGCTCCTTGGCGACGTCGTCGGCGGTCGATCCGGTGAGTCCGGCGGCACACACGAGGATCATCGGTTCGGACGACAAATCGATGTGCTTCTTGTCTTCGGTGCCGTCGCAGGCGATGGACTTGTAACAGAGCTCCGAGAGCTTGATCCGGATCTCGTGTGCGGCGATCCGGTTGGCCCCGTTGCCGACGATCGCCCAGTAGCGCCGCGACGGCGCGTGGCGGGACGCCACACGACCGATCTCCTCGCGGCGCGCGATGACGGTCCGCATGGCGTCGGGGAGCGCCCGCAAGCCGTGCAACAAGGAATCGTCCGCGGCCGGTACGCCGAGCGCGTCGGCGAGTGAGGCGGCGAGCACGAACCCGGCCGCCACCTGCGCGTAGAACGCCTTGGTCGACGCGACACTCATCTCCACGTCCCGGCCGTCCGAGGTGTAGAGCACACCGTCCGAACGATCGACGAGATCGCTGTTGCGCCGGTTCACGATCGCGATGACCGCCGCGCCGCGTGCGCGAGCCAGGTCGACCGTCGTGTTGGTGTCGGTCGTCGTCCCGCTCTGGGAAATCGCGACGATGAGCGTGTCGTGCATGTCGTTGGACAGACCGAACCCCGAGAGTTCGGTGGCGAGCAGGGCGCTCACCCTGACTGCGTGCGACGGTCCGACGGCATCGATCAGCGCGGCGGCGAAGCTCTGGGCCGCGACGGCGGCCGTTCCCTGACCGATGGCGAGGACCCGCGTGATCCCACCGCTCGCGATCCGCGCTGCGAGGTCGGGACCGATCGTCTCGGGCGGCAACTCGACGTGGAGCCGGCCTTCGTGCTCGATGATCTTGCCGCGCAGCGTCTTGCGGAACGACGACGGCGCCTCGGTGATCTCCTTGAGGAGGTAGTGCGGGAAATCTCCCCGATCGATGTCGCGGGTGGTGATCTCGGCTCGGACCAACTCCGACTCGGTGACCGGGATCGGCGTGCCGTCGTACGCCAGGCGCGCCACCCCCGCGAACGTCCCCGCGTGCTCGGTGTCGAGCACCACGATCTGGCCCCGACTTCCACTCGGATTGGCGGGATTCGCGGGCGTCTCGCCGTCGAGTCGAAGGTACTGGTGCGTCTCCTCCACCAGACCGTACGGCTCGCTCGCAACGATGAACGTGTCGTCCGCGAGCCCCACGTAGAGACCTTGTCCGCTCCCGCGCAGCGCGAGGAACACTTGGCCGGGCGCAGCGTTCGTGTGGGCGCCGACGGCAACCGAACCCTCGAAGCTCGCCACCGCGTCTCGGAAGGCGTCGATGGGCGCGAGCCCGTCGTCGATGCCGCGTGCCATGAGGGCCGGGATGACCTTGGCGTCGGTCGTGATCTCCGGCGCGATGTCGAGGCGGTGCAACCCGACCAGCTCCGCGTAGTTGTCGACATCGCCGTTGAGCGCGGCGGCCGCGTACGTGGAACCGGAACGGCTGATCTCGGCGTGGTCCAGCGGATGCGCGTTCGCCTCGGAGATGATCCCGACGCTCGCCCAGCGCGTGTGGCTCAGCACCAAGACACTCGCGGTCTCGTTCGCCAACGCGAGGTGCAACAGTCCGTCGCGTGTGATCGCCGCACGCAGCATGGCGACGTTGTCGCCGAGTTCTCCGATCTCGGCGGCTGCCTTGTACACGAAACACACCGCGCCCTCGACCGCACGCACCGAACTGTCACGGTGCAACGGATCCGCCCGCTCGGCACACTGTTCGGCGAGACGCGCGTCGTCGAGGTCGAGCGCGCTATGGCGCACGACGATCTCCACGCCCGCGGAATCGCGGCCGCGCACCTCGAGCCGGTCGATCGCGGCCAGCGCGACCTGGATGGAGAGGAACCCCTCGATGGCGGCGACGGTCGGTGGTCCGCCCGCGAGGGCGGCGACGGCATCCGCGGTGCGGAACCGGTCCCGCCGGATCGCCCACCACTCGTCGGCGTCCCGAGGTGGGATCCCCG
>JBDUBS010000068.1:0-5069 GCA_040003875.1 Acidimicrobiia bacterium
CCGCCTGGATCGCCCGGTGCGGCTCGAACGGCGAGATGAACCCCTTGCCGTCGGCGAGCAGGTTGGCGCCGGCGTGGTAGAAGAACGCGTCGCCGCCGAACACGTGGTGCTGGCGGAATCCGAGGATGTAGATCAGGCGGATCACGAAGGCCCCCAGGGCCACCGCACCGATCGTCCAACCAAACCACCGTGTGGAACCCGGCCGCTTCATCGTGCCGGCGATGGTAGGCGGCGGGAGCGGTGACCCGGGCTGGACCAATGATTCCCGTCCGGCGCCTTCAGCATTCATGCCCAAAATGCCGATACCCCACAAATGCGGAGTCATTGCCGGACCGCCGGCGTCATCGTGTCGGCGATCGTCATGGGTGCCGGCGTGCTCGGCGCGTCGCCCAGCGGTGCGGCGGTGGTCGTCAACGACGCACCGGCTTCGATCGCCTCGGACTGTTCGCACGATGTCACGGCCGAACTCATGGCGTGGATCGCGTCGGTACCCGACACCTCGACGCTGAACTTCGCGGCC
This sequence comes from Acidimicrobiia bacterium, assembly GCA_040003875.1. GTDB lineage: Bacteria > Actinomycetota > Acidimicrobiia > IMCC26256 > JAENVU01 > JAENVU01. The sequence continues at coordinate 521 of JBDUBS010000068.1, forward strand.
GACGGGTGCTACCGGGTCGACGGCACGATCGTCGTGTCGCAACGGAACGGCCTCACGTTCGAGGGGAACAACGCCACCTTCCGTCAGGTCACCGACGGGTCCGAGATCGTGAACCCGAAGTTCGTGCGGACCCGCAACGTGTGGACGTTCGGGCGGAGCACGAACCTCGTCGTGCGCAACCTCACGACCTTCGGCGCCAACCCGTACGCGGGTCGGGGCGAGCGCGCCTATAAGCCCAAGTTCGAGGCGCAACACGCGTACCTCATCCAGGGCGTCAAGGGCATGCTCATGGATCACGTCGCGGCCTACGACACCTACGACGATTTCGTCTTCGTCGGACCCGGGACCGAGAACCTCACCGTCCAGAACTCGACCTTCGCCCGCAACGGCCGGCAGGGCTGGACGATCAACGGCACCAACATCGTCTTCCAACACAACTCGATCACCGACACCCGGCGCGCCACCATCGACATGGAACCCTCCGCGCCGTCATGGGTTTCGAAGAACATCTACATCCGGGACAACGATGTCGGCCCGGGTCGGTTGTACTTCTTCGCGAGCGTCGGAGCTGCCGCGCCGATGGACAACATCAACATCATCGGCAACCGACTGCACAAGAAGGCCTTCCAGGTGTTCGTGTCCGCGCCGAAGGGGATGCGGACCAACTACCACATCGTCGACAACGTGTCCGACGGCGTCACCAGCGGCTTCGGTTCGTCCATGGTGCTCTGGCACATCAGCGGGCTCGAGGTGCGCAACAACACCATCCCCCTCCAGCCCAGCCACCCGCTCGCCGCGGTCGGACTCCGCGGGAGTGAACACGTGCGCGTGACCGACAACGTGTTCCGCGGCGGCCACATGGTCATCCGGGACCGCGGGGCCAACACCGACGTCACCCAGTCGAGCAACCAGATCGGCATGCCGCCGATGCGCGTCCCCCCACCCACCGATGTCGCTGGGCCGACACCGAAGGCCTGACGCTCCGGCACTCGCAAATCCCTTCGCCGCACCGAGGTCGCGGAGAGACGACCAGTAGCGTCGACGCTCGTGACTGCCGCCTTCACCCGCGCCGAGATGCGCGACGCAATCCGGGGTCTGCGCGGCCGCCGACGCGCCCAGCGGTTACGTCACATCGACTGGGTCGACGCGGTCTATCGCGCGTACGTGGTCGGCATCTCGGTCACCGCAGCGCTGGTCACCATTGCCGCAGTGGTCGGCGACACGCCGGTCGGCGCCGGCGGCGTTCGGGCGGCGACCGAACACGGCGCGGCGATCGCCGGACTCGTGGTTGCCCTCCTCGTCGCCTTGGGAATGCGGTCGGGCGCGCACGGCGGCCCGCTCGCGTTCGAGGCCGCCGACGTACAACACGTCTTGCTCGCTCCGGTCGATCGCGGTCTCGTGATCCGGGCCGGCGCGATCCGCCAACTCCGCGGCGTGGTGAGCGCCGGGGTCCTCGCCGGCGCGCTGCTCGGCGTGATCGCGGCCCCACGTTTCCCCGGCTCCGACCACGGCGCGGCCCAATGGGTCCTGGCCGGCATCGCGTTCGGCATTCTGGCCGCGTTGGCCGCGTGGGGGAGCGCGTTGGTCTCCGCTGCGACACGGATGAGTCAGTTGCGGGCGCTGCTCGTCGGCGTGGTGCTCGTCGGATGGTCGCTCGGCGACTGGGTCGGGTCGGTCAAGACGTCACCGGCGACCTGGGCGGGCGAGGTCGGCCTGTGGCCCCTCACGGGCTCACTGCTCGCGATCGCCGGCGTGGCGGTGGTCGGCGTGATCGTCACTGTCGGATTGCGCGGCGCGCACCGCCAGTCGCTCGAACCGGTGCTGCGTCGAGCCCAGCTCGTCAGCGCGTTGCGGTTCGCAGCAACGGTCCAGGACCTGAGGGCGGTGATCACCTTGCGCCGGCAGCTGACCCACGAGCTCGCTCGGTCACGACCGTGGTTCACCGTGCCGCGAGGACCGGCATTCGGGCGGGCCGGCTGGCGCCGCGACTGGCAGGGCATCGCCCGCTGGCCGAGCGCTCGAATCGTACGGGTCGTGGCGCTCACCATCGCCGGCGGCGCGAGTTGTGGAGCAGGTGTGCGTGGGATCACTCCACTGTTCGCCGTGGCCGCGCTGTGCACCTATGTCATCGCGCTCGATGTCGCCGAGGGACTGGCCCAGGAGGTCGACCACCCTGATCGCGGCACCGCGGTCCCGATGCGATCGGGCGACCTCTACATCTCGCACCTCGCCGCGCCCGCCGCGGTCACCGGGATCATCGGAATCCTCGGCAGTGGCGTCGGCATCATCGTGGCGTCGCTCATGACGCGCCCGCACGGGGTCCACGCGGTGTCACCGGTCGTCGCGCTCGCGGTGGTCATCGCACTCGTCGTCGCGGTCCCCGCGGCCGCCGGCATCTCCATCTACCTCGGCCGCCCCGACCGCGACCTCGCGGTGGCGATGCTCCACCCCGGTCTCGTCGCCGCTCAGCAGGTGGCGCCGCTCATCATCGTGGCGCTCGCGTTCATCCCGTTGATCGTCGCCCGCGAAGTCGATCCCCCTACCCAACCGATCCAATCCGCGTTCGCGGCCGCGATGCCCACGTTCATCGTCGCGTTCGGGATCGCCACGTTCCTGCGCAGTCGAAGGGCCGACACCGAATGACCACCCCACTGATCGCCGTCGGACTCGCGAAGTGGTACGACGACGTCGCCGCGCTCCACGACTTCTCGCTGACCTGCAAACCGGGTCAGCTCATCGCCCTCGTGGGGCACAACGGTTCGGGGAAGTCGACCTTCCTCCGCCTCGCCGCCGGGCTCCTCGAACCGACCGAAGGTGAGATCCGCATCTGCGGCGCAGAGGCCGGATCGATCGAGGCGCGCGCCGAACTGTCGTTCATCCCCGACGACCCGGTGCTCTACGACGACCTGAGTGTGAACGAGCACATCGAGTACATCGGACGTCTCCACGGCGTAGACGATTGGCCGGAACTCGGTGACGAGTTGGTCGCGACCCTGGGGTTGAGCGAGCGGGCCGACGACCTCCCGGCGCGCTTCAGCCGCGGCCTCCGCCAGAAGACGTCACTCGTCCTCGGACTGGTGCGACCGTTCTCGGTGCTCGCGATCGACGAGCCCTTCGTCGGCCTCGATCCGGCGGGGCAGGAGGCGTTGACCACACTCCTCGTGGATCGTGCCCGCGGTGGTGCGTGCGTGATCGTCGCGACGCACCAACTCGAGTTCCTCCAACACGCCGACCGTTGCGTCGGGCTGCGCGACGGCGTGGTGGCCTTCTCCGGCCCAGTCGACGTCCCGAAGATCCGCACGCTGCTCGGGTAGCGAACCGGTGCGCCGCGACCGATCAGGCGTGCCGGACGACGAGCACCGGACACGGGCTGTGGTGCGTCACGTGGTTGCTCACGGAGCCCAACAGGACGTCGGCCAGGGCCCCGCGGCCATGCGAGCCGACGACGATCATCCCCGCACCGTCCTCCTGGGCGAGAGAACAGAGTCGGGCTCCGATGGACTCGTTGCGCCTCTCCACGATCCGCTGCCGGATCGGACGGTTCCCGAAGGCGCGCGCCGAAGCCGCCAGGGCACCTTCGGCCGCCACGACCTCTTCGCGGTGCTGGTCCTCGGCCTCCTCCTCGGTGAAGACCGGACCTTCGAATCCTCCCGCGTCGTCCATCGGATCCTCGAACGAGTCGATCACCATGACGAGCGACACCTCCGCGTCGGCGGGCAAGAGTCGGGTCGCTTCGTGCGCGGCCAACGACGACGCCTCCGACCCGTCGGTCGCGATGATCACCTGGAGTGGTTGGTCCGGGTTCGGCTGGCTGGTCATGCGGTATCCCTTCCTCGGTCAGCTGGGTTCAGAGGAGTCATACCCCACCCAGCCCTCGATGCGACATCGATCTGGATGGGCGGACGCTCGGCGTTGACGGCGTGGGGGGATCCGCGTCAGGTTCTGGCCGGCGCGCGCCATCAGGGAGGGGATCGACCGTGACGAGCACACTGCAGCGCGACCGGTCGCGCCTGGCCTACCAACCCGCGCTCGACGGACTCCGCGCGGTGGCCGTGCTCGCCGTGCTGCTCTACCACCACCATCATGGGGGCGGGTGGGGGCGGCTCGGCCGGGGTGGCTTCCTCGGCGTCGACGTGTTCTTCGTGTTGTCGGGTTACCTCATCACCACGATCCTGCTGCGCGCGCAGACCGACGCGGGCACTGTCGACCTCGGACGGTTTTGGACCCGGCGAGCCCGGCGGCTCATTCCGGCGCTCCTCACGATGCTGCTCTTCGCCGTGATCGTGGCCCATGCCTCGGTACCCGATCTCCAGGGCGCGCTGCGCGGCGACCTGCTCTACGCGATCTTCTACGTCGAGAACTGGCATATCGCGCTCTGGCACGGGCCCGAGCTGTCGACGATCACCCATACCTGGTCGCTCTCGGTCGAGGAGCAGTTCTACATCGTGTGGCCGATCGTCCTCATCGGTCTTGCGGGCCTCACCCGATCCCGACTCCGGCGGATGCTGCCGATCGTCGTCGTCCTCGCGATCGGGAGCGCGCTGTGGAC
>JBDUBS010000019.1:0-1529 GCA_040003875.1 Acidimicrobiia bacterium
TGATCTGCTTCTACAACGAGAAGGTCGACCTCGCCGTCGACGGCGAGTCCCAGGACCGGCCGCATACGAAGTTTTCTTGAGAAAACCCGGGTGAGATCCACCCGCGCGGCCGCCCGAGTTCGTACGCTGCCCAGTGGGTGAAGCCCCCTCCGACCAAACAGGTCGTCGGGATGGTGATACCCACGAGACCGCGGAGGGTTCATGCGCACACCATCGACCATCGCCCGAATCAGTAGTGCGGCGGCTGTCGTCGCCCTCGGCGTCGTGATCCCGATGGGAGTGGCGAACGCAGCCGGGACCTACCCGTCGGGTGGCACCCCGCCCGAGGTGAGCCCGACCGGTGCCGCCAACCCGACTGTGGTTGCGGGCAAGGATCAGGCGCGTTCGACGCTGCCGTTCACGGGAACCGACGTCGTGGAACTCACCGCGATCGCCGGCGCCTCGGCCGGCATCGGGTTCGTGATGGTCCGACGCTCCCGGCGCGCATCGACCGCCTGAGCCGGGCGGTCGTCACACCCACCTGCGACACTCCGGTCATGGCAATCGGTCAACCCGCCGGCCCTCCGGCTACGTACCGGCAGGTCCAGCAACTCACCGACCTCATCCACGCGGCCGGTCACGTCGATTTCCGTGACGCCCGAGGCCCGCTCGGTCTCAACCAGCGCCAGGCCCGGGGCAAGTTCACGCGCGACGAGGCCGACACGCTGATCGAGCGCCTCGAAGCCGACGCCGAGGCGCTCGCACTCGACCCGACCGCGGTTCCCGCACCGCCGGTGAGCCGACAGGAGGCCGAACGGATCGCCTTGCTACGTCGGGTGCCCGACGACGTCCTCGCCGCCGAGTTACAACGGCGGGGCTGGGCCGTGATGGAGCCGTGATCACCCGATCGGCCTGACCCGACGGTCGCGAACGATTCGCGAAACAACTCCGCACCCGGCCGCCGGCGGTGCGCGGTGTCGGTAGCGTGGTCGGCGACCGAGGAGGTCGGAACGTGATCGACAGTGCCACGCGCCCGGCAGACGAGTTCACCGACGAAGAACTCACGGAACTCGCGCTCAGCGCAGATCCGGACGCCACTGCGCCCGACGCCATTCCGATCCATGAGTTCCTGGGCGCAAGCGGCGAGTCCACGCTGCCGGAGTGGTACATGCCGGCGGTCATGCGAGGCATCCCACGCGTGCACGGCTGGCGCCGCGGTGTGATCTTCACGTTCATCGCCGCGCTGGTGATCATCGAGGCGTTCGGACTCTGCAGCACCTACGGCCAGATCATCTGACCGCGTTGCCGTGTCGGCCCGGTCCGCAGGACCACGAGGACAAAAGATGAGCGAAGTGGGACCACCCAGCCGGCAGAACTACGTGAACAACCCAGCGTGGCCCGTCCGGCCCGGTCCGCAGGACCACGAGGACAAAAGATGAGCGAAGTGGGACCACCCAGCCGGCAGAACTACGTGAACAACCCAGCGTGGCCCGTCCGGCCCGGTCCGCAGGACCACGAGGACAAAAGATGAGCGAAGTGGGACCACCCAG
>JBDUBS010000294.1:0-5063 GCA_040003875.1 Acidimicrobiia bacterium
ACGGTGTGCGATCCGGGCGGAGCGGGGCCCGAGCGGCCCGGGCCGCAGGCCCAAGAGCGGAGTAGGCGTGGGGGGATATGCGGTCGTCTTCGCGGTAGCGGCAGGGCTCGCGTTCCTGTTGACGCCGCTCGTCCGCAAGCTGGCGATCCGCGTGGGTGCGGTCAAGGTCCCGAGCGCACGGGACGTGCACACCACCACGATGCCGTTGCTCGGTGGCGCGGCCATGTTCGTCGCGTTCCTCGTGGCGATGGCGGTGGCGTCGCAGATCCCGCAGTTCCGTGAGATGTTCGACGGCTCGTCGGAACCGGCCGGCGTGATACTGGCCGCAGCCGTCATGTTCGCGATCGGCGCGCTCGACGACCTCCGTGACGTTTCGCCCCCGGCGAAGATCGCCGGCATGGTCCTCGCCGGGAGCCTGCTCTCGCTCTTCGGTGTCTCGATGCTCTTCTTCCGGGTGCCGTTCGCGGGTACCGACGTGATCGTGTTGTCGCCCGATCTCGCTCCGCTCGTCACCGTCATCACGGTCGTCGTGTTCGCCAATGCGATCAACCTCATCGACGGCCTCGATGGTCTCGCGGCGGGCATCGTGATCATCGCGGGGACTGCGTTGTTCCTCTACAGCAGCCGACTGTTCGACAACGGCTTCCTCGAGGGTGACAACGTCGCCCCCCTGATCGCCGTCATCGCGGTCGGGGTGTGCGTCGGGTTCCTCCCGTGGAACTTCAACCCGGCGCGGATTTTCATGGGAGACGCCGGCGCGCTGTTCCTCGGCCTGCTCCTCGCAACCACCACGATCACCGTGGGCGGCCATGCCGACTACCAGTACACGGGGACCACGTACTTCTTCTTCGCGCCGCTGATGATTCCGCTGCTCATCCTCGGCGTTCCCATCGTCGACACCGCGTTCAGCTTCGTGCGGAGGGTCATGCGCGGCCAGTCGTTCTCGATGGCCGACAAGGACCACCTCCACCATCGGCTCATGCGGCTCGGCCACGGCCCGCGGCGCACCGTCGTGATCCTCTGGCTGTGGACCGCGCTGCTCTCGGGGCTCGCCCTGATCCCGGCCTACTACCACCACGGAAATGCGCTGGTGCCGGTGGGGGTGTTCGGCCTGGCGCTGCTCCTGTACGCGTTCTTCTTCCCGGGCAAGAAGGAGGCCCAGGCGATCGCGGCCGAGGAGGCGTTGGTGGCGGCCGCGGCGCCGGAGACCGCACCGGTCATCGACCTGGAGGAGCGCCGGCGTCGTACTGGCGCCTGAGCCTGCTGCGGGGCGGCGGAGCCGGAAGAACCGCCGGTTTCAGGTAGCGCTCAGCTTGCGAACCGGGCCGATCGGCGCATAGCTTGAGAAGTACTTCACAAGCGCAGTGCTCGCATCGTCGCGGGTGGTGCGGGCGGAACCGGGGTGTAGTGCGAGACCGAACGGGATTGGCGAACTCGAGAGCGCGTGTGAACCGCGCCGCCAAGGGTGGCCGGGTCTCGGACGATGCGCTCAGCCAGGCTTTCGAGTTCGCAGCCGGTCCAGTCGTGTTCGGACTCATTGGTTGGCTGATCGACCGGACCGTCGACACCGGTCATCTGTTCCTCGTGATCTTCGCGGTGTTCGGGTTGCTCGGGACCTGCGCGACGTTCCTCTACCGCTATCAGGCCGAGTCGGCCCGTCAGGACGAAGGGAAGCCGTGGACCAGACGCATACATTGAACCTGGCTCCCGCCGCGACCAACCACGAAGGTCTGATCGCCCGCCACATCGCGCGCCACGCGCTGATGGTCGCGCCGGCGGTGCTCCTCCTGGCCGCAGTGCTCCGCGGCCGCGACGGCGCGTTGAGTGCGGCGATCGGCCTCGGGCTGTGTGCGGCGAACTTCCTGCTCTCGGCCCAGATCCTGAGCTGGGCCGCCACCCGGGGGGTCGGCGCGATCTACGGCGCGATCCTCGGCGGCTTCGTTCTGCGTCTGGCCCTGCTCACGGGTATCGTCCTCGCCCTGAAACCGGTGTCGTTCATCGACATCCCGGTGCTCGTGCTCACCCTGGCGATCGCGCACATCGCGCTACTCGCGTGGGAAACCCGTTACGTCAGCCTGACCCTCGCCGCTCCGGGCCTCAAGCCCGGTGTCGGTGAGCCCTCGAAGGACAAGGAGTAGCACTCAGCGTGTTCGCGGCCTTCACCTTCCCACCGATCGACGAACTCTTCCGGTGGAAGGACATTGCGTTCAAAGACACCTCCTATGCGATCAACAAGACGTCGCTCTTGGTGTTCGTGTCGACCCTCATCATCATCGTCCTGTTCGTCGGCGGCAGCCGGAAGATGAAGTTGATCCCGGGGAAGCTCCAGAACGTCCTGGAGATGACCTACGACTTCGTCGACCGGGGCATCACCCGGGACGTGATCGGCAACGACGCGACCGGGTTCACGCCGTTTCTCGGCACGCTGTTCCTCTTCATCCTGTTCTTGAACTTCTGGGAGATCATCCCGTTCATCCAGTTCCCGCCGACGTCGCGGTTTGCGATCCCGCTGTTCCTGTCGCTGATGGTCTACGTCCTCTACTGGTACCTGGGCTTCCGTCACCACGGGATCAAGTACCTCACCGGTCACTTGTTCCCGACCGGTGTCCCGGTGTTCCTGTACATCCTGGTGACGCCGATCGAACTCGTCCAGGTGCTCGTGGTCCGGCCGTTCTCCCTGGCGGTTCGACTCCTCGCCAACATGATGGCGGGACACATCCTGCTCACCGCGCTGGCGCTGCTCACCGCGTACACGCTGACCAACGCGCCGATCATCTCGCCGGGGCCGTTCCTGCTCAACGTGGGCGTCACCGGATTCGAACTGCTGGTCGGCTTCCTCCAGGCCTACATCTTCACCCTTCTCACCGCTGTGTACATCGCAGATTCCCTACACCCCGAGCACTAGGAGAAACCCCGTCATGCACGACGTCCTCGTCGCCGCCCAGCAGGCCGGCGAACTCAAGGCTGGTCTCCAGTCGATCGGTGCCGGTATCGCCTACGGCGCCGCCGCCATCGGCCCCGGCATCGGTATCGGCATCGTGGTCGGTAACGCCATCACCGCGATGGCTCGCCAGCCCGAGATGGCCGGACAGGTCCGGACCACCATGTTCCTGGGTATCGCCTTCACCGAGGCGCTCGCCCTTTTCGGATTCGTTCTCTTCTTCCTCGCGAAGAGCTAGGCGGTCACCGTGCTTGCATCAGCACTCGTGCTGGCCGCGGAGGAAGTAAAGGCGAAGAACCCGATCGTCCCGGAGACCAAGGAGATCATCTGGGCCGTCGTCGCGTTCTTCATCCTCTTCCTCCTCCTGGCGAAGTTCGCCTGGCCGGCGATCAAGAAGGCGATCCAGGATCGCGAAGACAAGATCCGCGGTGACCTCGAGCACGCCGAATCGGTGCGCACCCAGGCCGACAGCGAGCTCAAGGGGTACCAGGCCCAGCTCGCCGACGCCCGCAACGAGGCCGGTCGGATCATCGAGGAGGCCCGTCAGTCGGCCGACCAGGTCCGGAAGGATCTCATCGCGCGGGCCGAGGCGGACGCGGCCGAGATCCGGGCCCGTGCCTCGGAAGACATCAAGGGTGCGTCCGAGCGGGCGATGGCCGACATCCAGGCCTCGGTCTCGGACCTCTCGATCGAGCTGGCCGAGCGCATCGTCCGGCACAGCCTGGACCGCGACACGCAGATCCAGTTGATCGAGAACTACATCAACGAGGTCGGAGGCACCCGCAAGTGAGTGGAGCGCAGCCCGTCGGGACCGCCCAGTGTGATGTCGTCCGAAGGGCGGAGCGACCATGAGCAGTGGAGCGCAGCCCGTCGGGACCGCCCAGTGTGATGTCGTCCGAAGGGCGGAGCGACCATGAGTGTGCGCACCGACGCATACGCAGACGCCTGCCTCGCCGTCGCTCGGGGCGAGGGCCAGCTCAGCGCGATCGAGGACGACCTGTTCCGGTTCGCCCGCACGCTCGAGGGGAGCGATCCCTTGCGCATGGCGTTGACCGATCCGTCGATGCCGGCCAGTCGTCGGATCGCGGTCGTCGAGGAGCTGATGGGCGGCAAGGCGTTGCCGGCGAGCACGGCGCTCGTCTCGGCGATCGTCGGTGCCGGCCGGGCCAGCGAGATCGCCGAGATCGTCGACCGGTTCCTCGAGATGGCCGCCGCCGAGCGCCAACACGAGGTCGCCGAGGTGCGGTCCGCGATCCCGCTCGACGACGATCAGCAGCAGCGGCTGGCCGAGGCCCTCTCCGCTGCGACCCGCAAGCAAGTCGAAGTCAAGGTCATCGTCGACTCGACGGTCCTCGGGGGACTCGTCGCGCGCATCGGTGACACCGTGATCGACGGCTCGATCCGTCACCGGCTCGAGCAACTCAAGGGAACGATCTGACCCATGGCTGAACTCACGATGAACACCGAAGCGCAGCCATCCGCTACGACCACGAGAAGGACTGTCTGATGGCGGAGCTGACCATTAACGCCGACGAGATCGCGTCGGCGCTGCGGACGCACGTCGAATCCTTTTCGCCGTCGCTCGAGCAGGAGCAACTCGGAAGGGTCCTGGAGGTGGGCGACGGTGTCGCCCGGGTCGCCGGTCTGCCCGACGCGGCCGTGAACGAGCTCCTCGAGTTCGAGGGCGGGCTGCTCGGCCTGGCGCTGAACCTCGACGAGGACACCGTCGGCGCCGTGGTGCTCGGCAAGGCCGAGGGCGTGGAAGAAGGCCAGGCGGTCAAGGCCACCGGTCGCATCCTCTCGGTCCCGGTCGGCGACACATTGATCGGCCGGGTCGTGAACGGTCTCGGCGTGCCGATCGACGGCAAGGGCCCGATCCCGTCCGACACGCAGCGCCGCATGGAAGTGCAGGCCCCGGGCATCGTCGGGCGCAAGCCGGTGCACGAGCCGCTCCAGTCGGGCATCAAGGCCATCGACGCGATGACGCCGGTCGGCCGCGGCCAGCGCGAGCTGATCATCGGCGACCGCAAGACCGGCAAGACCACCGTCGCCATCGACACGATCCTCAACCAGCGCGGCCTCGGCGTGAAGTGCATCTACGTCGCCATCGGCCAGAAGTCCT
>JBDUBS010000657.1:0-5054 GCA_040003875.1 Acidimicrobiia bacterium
CCGCGCCCTCATACACCGCGCTGACATAACCCGGGGCCGCGCACCGAAACATGTTCGGCCCCTCCGGGTCGGATGGCGCCAACACCACCTCGGTCGCGATTGCCTGCATGAGGATCGTCGTCCACGGGTTTTCGTCGGGCTTGACCCATACCGACGAGCAGATGCGCCCACCCGGCGTGAGCACCCGGACGAACTCAGCCGTCGCGCTGGCCGCGTCAGGGAAGAACATGTATCCGAATCGCACGGACACGCTGTCGAACGACGCGTCGCCGAACGGCAAATCATCGGCACTGCACGCCTGGGTCTCGATATTGGTGATTCCCTGCGCGTCGGCTCGGCGCGCCGCGACCTCCAACATCTCCGGTACGAGGTCGGTGAGCACGACGCGACCCTGCGGCGCGAGTCTGACGATACTCAGACCCGGCTCACCCGTGCCCGAGGCGATGTCGAGATGCTGCTGATCCGGACCGATATCGAAACGGTTGATCATCGCGTCGCCGACCGGACCCAACTGATCCATGATGATCTGGTCCCACTTCTCCCAACCGCCGGAGAGTCCGGCCCATGTCGCTCGCTGTGCGTCCCTGATCTCATCGGCGCTCGGCATCGCCCCTCCGACTCTTGACCCGCCTCACCACGAACACTCGAGTGCTTGTCACTCTGAGGACGATGAGCGTCCTCAAAGTGACAAACGCTGCGGGGTTGGGTGACCAGGTGACACTTCACCACATCGGTGCGTCCCGCGGGACGGCCCATGATCTGGCAGCTAGAGCAGGGCGCCGCCGTCGACGACGAGGTTGGTGCCGGTGATCCAACTCGCGGCGTCGGAGCAAAGGAAGGTGGCGGCGCGGGCGATGTCCTCGGGCTCACCCAACCGGTGCATGGGCAGCATCTGCGCGATGGCCGTTTCGCCCCGTTCCCAGAGGGCCCGCGCCATATCGGTCTTCACGAGCCCCGGCGCGATCGAGTTCACCCGTACGCCCGGTGCGAGTTCCGCGGCGAGGGTGCGGGTGAGGTGCAGCAGCGCAGCCTTGGTGGCGTTGTACGCACCGATCGAGGTCTCCACCGACAATCCGCCGATCGACGCGATGTTCAGCACCGTACCGCCGTGCTCCTGCATCCACGCCCGCCAGACGAGTTGGCTCCACATCAGCGGTGCGGCCCAGTTGACCGAGATGGTCTTGTCGAGCCGGGGCCGGTCGATGTCGATCGTCTTGCCCATATAGGGATTCGTCGCCGCGTTGTTCACGAGGATGTCGATCCGGCCGAAGCGCTCCATGGTCGCGGCAACACACGCGGCGGCGGCGTCGGGTTCGCCGGCGTTGGCCGCGAACCAGGCACCGTTGCCCCGGAGCGTGGTCACCGCGGCCTCGAGGGTCTCGGCCTTCCGGCTCGAGATCATCACCGACGCCCCGCTCGCCGCCATCTCTTGCGCGATGGCGAGGCCAATGCCGCGGGACCCGCCGGTGATGAGCGCGACGCGACCGTCGAGGCGAATGTCCATCGGGATCCTTCGCTAGAGGTAGAGGCCCGTCTGGCCGCCCTCGCGCTTCGACGCAACGGCGTGGATGTCGCGCTCTCTCAGGATGAGGTAGTCGTCGCCGCGGATCTCCACCTCGAAGCCGGCGTCGGGGGCGAAGAGCACCTGGTCACCGGCCTCCAGGTTGCGGACCGTCGGCCCGACCTGGATGACCTCGGCCCACACGAGTCGGCGGTCCACGTTGGCGGTCGCCGGGATCAGGATCCCGGACCGGGACTTGCGTTCCCCCGCGTCGGTGCCGGGCGAGCAGAGCAGACGGTCGGCGGTCATGCGGATCGCCTGCTTGCTGTCGATGTCGCTCGGGACGCTGCGGATGGGAGTCGGGTCGGCCACGACGAGAGACGTTAGTGGGGCCAGGTCAACTCTCCCGACGGGCTTCGTGGACGACGAGAGGTGACTGCTACCGTCGGTGGTCGTGGCGGCGCTTCCTGATGATCTCGCCTCCGCGATCCCCACGCCGGTGCGTTCGGATCGACGGATCCTCTCGGTACTTCGTGCGTACTTCATGCTCACGAAGCCCCGCGTCATCGAACTGCTGCTCGTCACGACTGTGCCCGCGATGGTGCTCGCCGCCGGCAAGTTGCCGGGCCTCGGACTGATCGCTGCGGTTCTGCTGGGCGGCACGCTGTCGGCCGGTGGTGCCAACACGATCAACTGCTGGATCGAGCGCGACCGCGACCAGGTCATGAAGCGCACCCACTCGCGTCCGCTCCCCCAGGGCGACATCTCGCCCCAGGCCGCGTTGATCTTCGGGCTCGCCCTCGAGGCGCTCGCGTTCGTGTGGTTGACCGTGACCGTCAACCTCCTGTCGGCCGCGCTCTCGGTGACGGCGATGTTGTTCTACGTGTTCGTGTACACGATCTGGCTCAAGCCGCGGAGCCCGCAGAACATCGTCATCGGTGGTGCAGCGGGTGCGGTGCCCGCACTCGTCGGGTGGGCGTCGGTCACCGGGTCCCTCGCCGTTCCGGCCTGGATCATGTTCGCGATCGTGTTCTGCTGGACCCCGCCCCACTTCTGGGCGCTGTCGGTCCGCTACCGCGACGACTATGCGAAGGCCGGCATTCCGATGCTGCCCGTCGTCATCGGCATCGCGGCGGCGTCGCGCCAGATCCTCGTGTACGCGATCGTCACCGTGGTCGTGTCGTTGGCTTTGGTGCCGACCACCGATCTCGGCTGGATCTACGCCATCACGGCGCTCGTCAGTGGCGGGATGTTCGTGGTCGGCGCCGCACAGTTGGTACGCGACGCCACTCCCGAACGGGCGATGAAGCTGTTCCACTACTCGAACACGTACCTCTCGTTGCTGTTCGTCGCCATCGCCGTCGACGTCCTCGTTCGTGCCGGCTAAGCGACGGCGAGGCGGCGTTCTGCTCGGGTCGCTTGCCCTGGCCATCCTGATCGCGGTCGGCATCGGTGCCGCCCTCGGATCGGGATCGGCCGAACCACAACTCGACCCCGGACCGGCCAAGACCCGCATCGCCGGCGTCGCCGCGGCCGGGAGTCCGGCCCCACCGTTCGACCTGCCGCGCCTGTCCGGGCCCGGTCGGGTCTCGCTCGCGTCGTTCAAGGGGCGACCGGTGCTCGTGAACTTCTGGGCATCGTGGTGCGCGGAGTGCCGGGAGGAGTTCTCGGTATTGCACGACCTCGCTGCCCACCGTCCGAAGGACCTGGCGATCGTCGGCATCACGTTCCGCGACCTCGCGCCCGACTCCCGCCGCTACGCGCGTGAGCATCAGGCGAACTGGACACTGGCCCAGGGGGGCGACCGCGACGCGACCGCGCGGGCCTACGGCATCCGGGCGATCCCGCAAACCTTCTTCATCGACCGCCAGGGCGTCATCCGGGCCCGCTCGTTCGGGCTCCCGGACCGCGCCGCCCTCGACGGCGCGGTGCAGAAGATCGTCCGCCGCTGATCGTCCCCCGCTGATCGTCGAAGGCGAGTGCCGACCGGTCAGGCCTCTTCCCAGGTGAACCAGCGCGCCGCCGCGAGTGGCGCGGCGACGGTCCACACCACGAGGACGACGAACGCTCCCGTCGGGAACGCGGTGTTGCGCAACGCGGCGCGCACGCACTCGGCAAGTGCGGCGGCGGGGAGCAGGCGCGCGATCGACTCGACCGCAGTCGGCAACTTCGCGAGCGGGTAGGCCATCCCGCCGAGGAACATGAGGACGAGGAACAAAGCGTTCGCCAGCGCGAGGTTGGCCTCGGCCCGCAGCGTGCCCGCCATGAGCATCCCGATCCCCGCGAACGCCACCGTGCCGAGGAGCAACAGCCCGATCGCCTCGGTGACGCGCGCGGCGTCGGTATGCCAGCCCAGCGCGAGTCCGGTGCCGACGATCGCCACCACCTGGAGCACTTCGACCACCACCACGTTGAGGGTCTTCGCGGCGAGCAGACCGCCGCGCGACAACGGGGTGGAACCGAGCCGCTTCAACACGCCGTACCGACGCTCGAATCCGGTTGCGATGCCGAGCGACACCATTGCGCTCGCCATGACCGCGAGGGCGAGGACCCCGGGGACGAGGAAGTTCACCGGGTCACCCTTGACCGCGGTGAGCGTGTTCACCTTCCCGAAGAACACCAGGATGCCGATCGGAATCGCGAGGGTGACGAGCAGACTCTCACCCCGTCGGAGGGTCATCGCGAGTTCGAGCTTGGTCTGGGCCCCGACGGCCTTCGCCTTCATCGACTGCTCCGGCGACCGCGTCGAGTGCCGGCGACGGCTTCGGCTTCGACCGGCTCCTCGGTGAGCCGCAGGAACACTTCTTCGAGGCTGGCTTGCCCGGTTCGCAAGTCGGTCAGCTGCACCCGGTGGTCACGGAGCCATACGGTCAGCGATGCAATCAACTCCGGCGACGGATCGCCGCCCACCACGAACTCGCCGGCGGCGGCAGTGATCGGGCGGTCGAGATCCGCGCCGAGGGCAACGAGATCGAACGGCGATGCGGTCGTGAACCGCAGGGTCGGCTCGGTCACGCTGCCGCTCACCTCGGTGGGAGTCCCGCCCGCGACGACGGTGCCCCGATCGAGGATCGCGAGGCGGTCGCAGAGTTGCTCGGCCTCGTCCATGTAGTGCGTGGTGAGGAGCACCGTGGTGCCCTGCTCCCGCAGGGTTCGGACGAGGGTCCAGGTGTCGGCCCGGGCCCGTGGATCCATGCCCGCGGTCGGTTCGTCGAGGAACACCATGTCGGGCCGGCCGATCAGGGCGGTGGCGAGCGACAGTCGCTGGGCCTGCCCGCCCGACAGCCGCCGGACCGTCGTGCCGGCGGCATCGCGCAGGCCGACGAGGTCGAGCAACCGGTCGGGGTCGTCGGGCGTGTCGTAGAACGCGGCGAACAGTCGCAGCAGTTCGAGGGGGCGCACCCCAGGGTAGAGACCGCCTTCCTGGAGCATCACCCCGATGCGCGGCCGGAGCGCGGCGGCGTCGGCGATCGGATCGAGCCCGAAGACCCGGACCGATCCTGAGTCGGCGGCGCGGTAACCCTCGAGGATCTCGACGGTGGTCGTCTTGCCC
>JBDUBS010000185.1:0-1521 GCA_040003875.1 Acidimicrobiia bacterium
CAGGTTCGAGATGTCGAAGCACTCGATGCGCAATGGTGCCTCGGGCAGGTCGAGTGCCTCCTGTAAGGCGTTGAGGGCCTTGGCCCGAGCGTTGTGGTCGGACGCGCGCTTCAGTTTGTGGCGGTTGAACGCCTCCTGCGCGTTGTGTTCGACGGTCTCAAGCAGCGTGCGCTTCTCGCCGCGTTGCGGGACTCGGATGGCGGCCTTGCGCCCGCGCACCAGCGTGAGGAACTCCTCGTAGAGCGCCTGGTCATCGGGCTGGGTGCGGACGAGTACCTCGCGGGGGACGTCCTCGGGATGGGCATCGCCGTACAACTGTTCGAGTACCGCCGCGGTGAGCGCGGGCGGGTCGAGCTCTTCGACCTTGTCGACCACAATGCCCTTGCGCCCGACCACGCGCCCCTTGCGTACGAAAAAGATCTGCACCGACGCTTCGAGTTCGTCTTCGACGAGCCCGATCACGTCGAGATCCTCGGCGCGGTCGCCCACCATCTGCTGGCGCTCGATCGCCTTGCGGACCGACGTGAGTTGATCGCGCAACCGGGCCGCGCGCTCGAACTCCAACTCGTCGGCCGCCTCGCCCATGAGCCGCTCGAGCCGGGCGACCACGTCGTCGGTCTCACCGCTCAGGAACGCGAGCATCTCGTCGACGAGCGCGCGGTAGTCGTCAGGAGTGACCGCGTCCACGCACGGCGCGACGCACTTCTCGATGTGCGCGTACAGGCACGGCCGACCGAGCCGCTGATGTCGGACGAACTTGCCGTTGGTGCACGTGCGGATCGGAAACGTCCGCAGCAGGAGATCAAGCGTCTCGCGGATCGCGTACGCGTGGGCGTACGGCCCGAAGTACCGCACGCCCTTCCGCTTGTTCCCGCGCATCACCATCGCACGGGGCCACTCCTCGTCGAGGGTGACCGCGAGGAAGGGATACGACTTGTCGTCCTTCAGCCGGATGTTGAACCGTGGCCGGTGCTCCTTGATCAGGTTGTATTCGAGAAAGAGTGCCTCGACCTCGTTGCGAACCTCTATCCACTCGACCGTCGCCGCGGCCGACACCATCTGGCGGGTCCGCAACGGCAGCGTCGCCGGCGCGCCGAAGTAGTTGGACAGTCGGCTCCGGAGACTCTTCGCCTTCCCGACGTAGATGACGCGACCGTGTTGGTCCTTGAACTGGTAGGACCCCGGCGTGTCGGGAATGGTGCCGGCCGGCGGGCGGGTCACCATGACATCACCCGCGTTCGACGACGATACGGATCACGTCGATGACCTCGGCCTGCTGGTCGTCGGTGAGATGGGCCGAACACGGCAGGCACAGCACGGTCTCCCCTATGCCCACCGCGACGTCGCCACCGAGGACGGGGAGATCCGCGTACGGCGCTTGGATGCGCATCGGTGGCCAGATGGGCCGGGTCTCGATGGCGCGCGCGTCGAGTGCGTGGCGGACGGCCTGGCGCAAACCGTCGTCCGGGAACCGGGCCGTCGAGAGCCAACCGGAGCGGCGGGCCCACGGCGCATCGGGGC
>JBDUBS010000578.1:0-5040 GCA_040003875.1 Acidimicrobiia bacterium
GATCTCCCAATCGAGACCGGGCGGGGGCGGGCGGTAGGTGACCATCCGTCGGTGGGAGAAGCCGGCGAACACACGGTCCACTTCGGCCACAATCGTTGCGGTATCCGGCTCGCCGGTAATCCACAGCGAGTTGTGCTCCCATGACCCGGGGACGCGCGGGTCGAGGCACGCAAATCCGCCGTCGACCGGCACCACGACCGCAGCCCGCCGTTCCGCGAGGCTGTACTCGAAGGCCGTCGCGCGCGCCCGCCGGTCGTCGACCGTGCGGATGCCGACCGGAGCGACGAACACGCCGTCGGGCCCCGGCCGATACGGCAGGACGCTGGTGACGGCGGCGACCGGAAGCGGCCCGAAGAGATGTGGGAAGAGCATCGACTCCTCGCTCGGCTCCCAGCGCACCTCGTCGGGCAGCCGGGCCGGGTCGATGACGAGGAGGAGCAGATCGGTACGGGCAGGAAAGAGCCGTTGGGCCGGGATCGCGACCTGGTCGGGACGGGACAGATGGATGAATCCGTCGGCGACCAGCGAGCCGTCGACAACCGCACCCGCGTCGAGCGCCATCCGCCACTGCGCGGCGCCGATCAGGTGAAGGAACGGTTCGGGTTCAGCGATCATGGTCGATCGCCGCATCGGGCACGACCACTACGACGTGACGTTGGTTCGCCCACACGAACAGCTTGCCCGCTCGCCGTGGCGCGCGCACAACTCCCGAGCGCTTGTCACTTTGGACGCGCTCAGCGTCCTCAAGCTGACAAACGCTGCGGTGACCAACGGCCACCCACGCGGCAGGTCATTGGAACGTCGGGCGGAACTCGTAGCGGGTGAGTTCGGCGACGGAGCGGTAGCCGAGGGCGCGGTAGATGGAGTTGGACTGTGGGTTGTTGAGGTCGGTGTAGAGCAGGCAGCGCAATCCGTCGGCGCGTGCGGCACGCGAGGACGCCGCTACCAGCGCGGACGCGTACCCGAGGCCTCGGAGATCGGCCGGCGTGTAGACCGGGCCGATCCGGACCGCGTCCGCGATCGGAGCCGAGACCCCGAGGAACGACACCGGGCCCTCGTGATCCCAGACCCAGAGCTCACCAGCGGCGATGCGGCGGTCGACGACGTGCCCGAGATCGTCGCCCGCACCGACGACACCGGACTCGTGCTCGAACGCGATCGCCCACTCCACCGCCAGGTCACGATCGTCGACCGTCACCCTCCGCGCGAATCCCGGCGTCGGGCGGGTCGGGTCCACCACCACATCGACGTCGTACAACCGCATGCCCTCGACGGGACGCGCACCGACTCGTGCGACCTCGGTCCACCGACCGGCGAACGCGGCGGCGGCCGCCACCTCCGCGTTGATCCCAGGGAGTTCGACTCCCTGCTGCGCGATCGTCGCGGCCAGCACTTCCGCGGCCGCAGGCGCCATCGGGGTCAGCGTCGCGTAGTAGTGCAACGGCGATTGGAACGCCACGCCCACGACCGGCCCATCGTCGAGCACCACCCAGAACCGGCCCGCGTCGCCAGTGGTCGCGCACCGACGAAGCAAGGTGAGCATCAGGTTGTGCCGCACCGGCTCGGTGGCCAAGAACGCGCCGCTCACCTCGAGCACCGTCGCCGGGTCGTCGTACGCCTGCACCTGCACCATGCGCCCATGATGACCGACCCGCCCCGATTCCGACGCGCGATTACCGACCCCTGGCCCGGTATTCCGGCGCTGAAGTCCCCACGTCAAGGGACGGGGAGGGACCAGGCGACACGGGTCTTGCTGCGACGGTAACCCTGCGCCTCGTACAACATCAGGGCGCCGGTCGGGTTCTCGGCGTCGACGTCGAGCGCGGCGTAGTCGAGCTCGGCCGATGCGAACGCGCCCGCCGTCGCGCTCAGCAACGCGGTAGCCACACCCTGACCCCGCCACGGCCGGCGCACCCCGAGCTGGTGGGTCCACCCCTCGGAGAACCCGAGCGCAGGCCAGTCGTCGGGATGGACCGAGTTCAACACGTACCCGACGATGTCGTCGCCGTCGAGCACGAGATACGAGCAATCGGCGCGGAAGTTGTGGTGGCCGGTCACCCACAGATTCCACGTCTCCGGATCGAGTTCGCTCGCTGCGAAGTGATCGCGGAACGCCTCGTTGTGCGCGGCCCGCGTCGCCTCGTCGAGCGCGAAGTCGAACGGCACGAGGTCCAGGCCGCCGGGGAGTCCGATCGGGTCCACGCCCTCGGCGAGGGGCCGTCGCATCTCGTGGTAGTAGCGGAGGGGCGCGAACTTGAACCCGCGGAAGAGGTCGCGGCGCGCATCGTCGGCCTCGGAGGCGGAGAGTTCGAGCCAGACCGGGATCCCCGCCTCCGGTGTCCCCGCCACCTCCCGACCGCGATCGACTTGCCACCGGACGAGGTCGGTTCCTATCCCCCGGTCCCGCCATCCCGGCACCACCGCGCCGTCGAGGATCACGCGCCGCTGATGAGCACTCGGGATGCAGAGCACGGTGCCCCACGCGACGATCTCGCCGTCAGTCCAGGCCAGGCGGGCGTCGTGGGTCAGGTCGAAGTACGACAACCCGATCTGCTCTTCGAGGTCCGCCCGGCCGAGCACCTCACCCGTACGGTCGAACATCTCGATGCGCCGGAGCGCGTCGGCCCAGTCGTCGACATCCTCGAGGTTCGGCGCGCGCCACTCCACCTGCATCGGCCCCAGTTTGCCCGTTCGCGGCTTTGGTACCGCGGACGTCGCGACATCGCCACCGGCGCCACCGTCGGCGGGCGCGCTCAGAGCCGTTCGATGATGGTCACGTTGGCCTGACCGCCGCCCTCACACATCGTCTGGAGTCCGTACCGTCCGCCGGTGCGCTCCAACTCGTTGAGCAGCGTGGTCATCAGCCGGACGCCGGTCGCGCCGAGTGGGTGACCGAGCGCGATCGCACCGCCGTTGACGTTCACCTTGGCCAGATCGGCGCCGGTCTCCTGCTGCCAGGCGAGCACCACCGACGCGAACGCCTCGTTGATCTCCACCAGGTCGATGTCGTCGAGCGTCATCCCCGACTTCTCCAGCGCGTACGCGGTCGCCGGGATCGGGGCCGAGAGCATGAAGATCGGGTCGTCGCCCCGCACCGACAGGTGATGGATCCGCGCCCGCGGAGTGAACCCGTGCTCCTCGACCGCTCGCGGCGACGCGATGAGCATGGCACTCGCGGCGTCGGAGATCTGCGAACTCACCGCGGCGGTGATGCGCCCACCCTCGATGAGCGGCTTGAGTGAACGGATCTTGTCCCAGTTTGGCTCGCGCGGTCCTTCGTCGAAGGTCGATTCGCCGAACGGGACGATCTCACGCTCGAAGCGGCCTTCGGCCCGGGCACGTAACGCGCGTTCGTGCGACTCCACCGCGAACGCCTCCATCGCGTCGCGGGTGATGCCCCACTTGTCGGCGATCAGCTCCGCGCCGCGGAACTGCGACACCTCCTGGGTGCCGTAACGGTCGACCCAGCCGGTACTGGTGCTGAACGGGTCGGTGAAGCCGAACTGCTCGGCGACGGTCATCGCGGAGGAGATCGGGATCATGCTCATGTTCTGCACGCCGCCGGCCACCACGAGATCCTGGGTGCCGCTCATCACGCCCTGTGCCGCGAAGTGGACCGCTTGCTGACTGGAACCGCACTGGCGGTCGACGGTCGTCCCCGGCACCGCCTCGGGCAGACCCGCCGCGAGCCAACACGTGCGCGCGATGTCGCCCGCCTGCGGACCGATCGCGTCGAGACAGCCGAAGACGACGTCCTCGACCGCGGCCGGATCGAAGTCGTTCCGATCGACGATCGCCTTGAGGACGTGGGCGCCGAGATCGGCCGGGTGCACCTGGCTCAGCGACCCTCCACGCCGTCCGACGGGGGTACGTACGGCATCAACAATGAACGCTTCCATTACTGCTCCTCCGCTCGGGCGCGGCGGCTGGGGTGCGGGTCGGGACGCTCCGGAGCTGCTCGCCCAGCGGGCTCGGGAGTGGGCAAGGTTGTCGTGATCATGGGGCAGTCTCTTTCCATTCGCTTCGAGGTGGATCTCGTCGATCGAGGACGGCGTCGGCGACGCGCTGGCGGTGCCAGGACGCGTCGCCCCACGCACCGGAGAGCGCCCACACCCGTTTCATCCAGAGGTGGAGGTCGTGCTCATAGGAGTACCCGATGGCACCGTGACACTGCAGCGCGACCCGCGCTGCGAGCTCCGCGCAGTCGGCGGCCTGGGCCTTCGCCATCGAACAATGCAGCGCGCGATCGGGATCGTCGGTCGCCAACGACAGGGCCGCGCGGTACACGAGCGGAGCCGCGAACTCGAGCGCGATCCGGGCGTCGGCGAGGTGGTGCTTGATCGCCTGGAACGACCCGATCGGCACCCCGAACTGGCGACGGTCCGTCACGTACCCGACGGTCAGGTCGATCAGACTCCGCGTGAGGCCGAGCAGCTGCGCCGAGTACCCGAGGTTGCCCCGCCAGAACGCCTGCGACAGTTCAGTACGCGTAAGCGGTCGGGAAGTCTCCGCCCCGACCAGGCGCGTGAGTCGACGACTCCCGTCGACCGAGGCCAGCGCTTCGAACACCGCGCCGGCGCCTACCGCGACCGTGGGATCGGGGTCGAGGCGGACGAGCACGGCGGCCGACGCCCCGTACGGAATCAACGGATCCCCGGCGGTGACGGTGACGGCCCCGCTGACCACCTCTGGCTGTTCCGACGCCAACATCGGAGCGCCCACGAGCACGTGCTCCACGAACGGTTCCGGCAACGCGCAGTAGCCCGTCTCCTCGGCGAGGAGGACGACGTCGAGTTCGGTCAGCCCCAGTCCGCCCTCGGCCTCGGGCACCATCGCGCCGAGCACGCCCATCTCGCCGAGTGCGCTCCACGCGGTGCCACTACGGCCGTCGGCGTTCGTCCACGCGGCGCGCACCACACTCGGCGGACACTCCTTGGAGAGCACGTCACGCACCGCGTCGCGGAACGCGAGTTGGTCGTCGGTGAAGGCGAACTCCATCGCGCTACTTCCGCGGCAGGCCGAGCACGCGCTCGGCGATCA
>JBDUBS010000251.1:0-1519 GCA_040003875.1 Acidimicrobiia bacterium
GCGGTCGCGTACCTCGGCGCGGTGAAATCACGGCGAGCGACGGTCGGGACCCAAATCGGATGCGGGGTCTGGATGACTGCGGCCGCGGTGTGGACGATCTTCGACTGGCCCAACCTCTGGGGGCCGCCCGCGGGCGGAGGCCTCATCGGGTTCGCGGTGGTGGGCTCAGCGATGATCCTCTGGGCGTTCTGGCACGGCAACCGGGAACTGGCGCGGCGCGCGTCGGCGGAGACCGAAGTTTCGTGACCGTCGCGCTCGTCACCGACTCGAACTCGCAGCTGCCGTCCGAACTGCGGCAGCGGTTCGCGGTACGGGTGGTCCCGCTCACCGTCGTGATCGACGGCGTCGCGTATCACGAGGGCGTCGACATCACCGCGACCGACTTCTACGCGCACCTCGCCGACGGTGCGTCCGTCTCCACCGCGGCACCGGCGCCGGGTGAGGTGTTGGCGGTCTACGAGGCGGCGATCGACGGAGGTGCGACCGAGATCGTGTCCGTCCACGTTGGCGCGAACACCTCCGGCACCCTCAACGCGGTGTCGGTCGCGGCGCAGGAGAGTTCCGTCCCGGTACACGTGGTGGACACCGGGACCGCGTCCTTCGCGGTTGCGTGTTGTGTGTGGGCCGCAGGGGAGGTGCTCGAGCGCGGTGGTACGGCCGCGAGCGCACGCGATGCGGCCCGACGGGTCGCCGAGCGGGTCGACAACGTCTTCGTGGTCGGGGCGATGGATCTGGCGCGCCGGGGCGGTCGGCTCGCGCCCGCGGCGGCGGCCGATGACGGCGTCGCCGTCCTCGCGCTCACGGGCGGGCAGATGGAGGTGGTGGCTCGCATACGCGATGCGGAGGGCGCGGTCGACGCGATGACCCGGTACGTGGTGGACCGGGCTGCCGGCGCGCC
This sequence comes from Acidimicrobiia bacterium, assembly GCA_040003875.1. Lineage (GTDB taxonomy): Bacteria > Actinomycetota > Acidimicrobiia > IMCC26256 > JAENVU01 > JAENVU01. Next base: position 899 of record JBDUBS010000251.1, read on the forward strand.
GGTGCGGGTCGGCGTGGGAGATGCGCTCGCCCCCGGCCTGGCTTCCGACTTCGCCGCCGCACTCCGCGCCCGGCCGGAGGTGGCAGACCTCGTGCACTACGAGATCGGACCGTCGGTCGGTGCGCACACCGGTGCCGGCACGGTGGGGGCCTGTTTCTTCACTCTGTGAGTCGCGCTGGCGTCGGCTGGTCGGTGCCGACGGCGGCGTCAGTCGCGCAGGAACGCGGTGTCGGCGTCGGTGGGGACGGCGCCGATGGCGTCGATCGCCTCCGCCGTGCCGAGCGCGACGAACGTGGCGGTGGATCGGACCCGCGCCGTGCCGCGACCGTCGACGACGCTCGCTGACGCCTCGATGCGATCGTCGGCGATCGCATCGATCCGCGCCTCGACGCGGTAGGGCTGATCGACGCGCACCGGCTTGTCGAACGTGGTCGACGTGGTGTGGGTGACCGCCCATTGTCCGGCGACCGCGATCGCCGCCCAGGCCATCGCCTCGTCGAGCACCGCGAGGATCACTCCACCGTGGAGATAGGCGGGCGCGCCCGAGAAGCGGTCGTCGAGCCTGAAATCGGCAAACACGGTCGCCGCGTCCAACAGGGACGCGCTGCGTTCGCGATCAAC
>JBDUBS010000536.1:0-5021 GCA_040003875.1 Acidimicrobiia bacterium
AGTCCACGACCTCGTGTCCGTGAGCTCGCCCGCGTTCCTCGTCCGTGACGGCGCCTCGTTCGTCGAACTCATCCTCGCTCGTGCGCTCGACGCCGAGCCGGTGATCTTCGATCCCACCAACGTGGTCGCCGGTATCGAGATCCCCGAAGGAGACGAGATCCTCGCCCTCCGCCGACTCGTCTACGGACTGAGCTACGCGCGACGCACCACCTGAGGCGCGGCTCACTCGTCGGGATCGAAACCGGACCGTTCGACGCACCAGTTCCACAGCCGCTGCCGCTCCTCGGGCGTGTCCGAACGTCGCGTCGACGGCAGGCGGTGAAGGCTGCGCGGGCGGCGGTCGAGCCAGAACTGACCCGTCGTGCCCGCCGGCTCGCCGTCGTCGGCGGCGAGCCACGCGAGGGTGTCGGCACCTTGGTCCGGGCTCCGCAGCAGCGGACCGAGCACGCGGCGGAACGTCGGAAGGGACGCGCGCACCCCGGGGGTGTCGGCCCACCCGGGATGCATCGCATGGACGACGATCCGATCGGGGGCGAGACGCTCCGCCCACATCTCGGCCAGGGTCACTTGGGCCCGCTTCGAGCGCGCGTACGCGGTGGTGCCGTCGTAATCGGCGGGGCCCATTTCGAGATCGCCGACCGACAGCGGCTGCGAGTACATCCCGCCGGACGACATCCACAACACGCGGGACGGCGCGGCCTCGCGCAAGGTCGGGCGCAGCAGTCCGGTGAGCAGGAACGGTCCCACCACCTGGCTGGCCACCGTCTGCTCGATGCCCTGGGGCGAGAGTGCCCGTTGCTCGTCGAGCGAGCCGGCGTTGTGGATCAGGACGTCGATGCCGTGGTGGCGCTCGGACAGCTGTTGCGCCGCGGCCCGGATCGCCACGAGGTCGCCGGTGTCCGCGATCACGAATGCCGCCGATCCCGACCCCGGAGTCGCGTTGAGCTCGTCACAGGTCCGCGTCGCGCGCTCCGCGTCACGCGCGATCACTTCGACCGTGGCGCCGGCCGCGACCAACGTCTCGGCTGCGGCCCGGCCGATCCCCGAGGTGGCACCACTCATCACCACGACGCGGCCGCTGATGTCGTCGACTGGCGTCCAGTGAAAGAGCCGCGAGCGGACCTCGTAGCCGATACGGGTGAAGCTCGGTGCGATCGCGATCTCGAGCCCGCGGTCGATCGTCTCGGCCACGACCGTCATGGTGCGATCGTTCTCACAACGCTCCCGTCGCCGGCGCCATCTGCACCGCACGGTCATGGTACGAAGCCGACCGGGCGCGCGGATCACCCGCGCGGGCGCCTGGAGCGTCCGCGCCTATTGCGTCCCGGGCCAGACGTAGGCGATCGCGATACCCATGACGTCGGTCAACGGCTGAGAATTGTCGTAGCGCGCCGTCAGTGTGTAGGGCTTGCCCTTCACCACCAGGTTGTGCGCCGGGCACGGATCGATCGACATCGGCGGATCCATCATGCCCATCATCATCCCCATGGGCGCGTCGTAGTGCGCGGTCATGGTGCAGCTCATCCCGGTGAACCCGTCGGACAAGGTCAGATCGACCCCACCACCGTGGAGGTGGCCGCCGGCGTACGCCATGATGCCGTCGGTCGGGGCGTTCCACGTACGCGCCTTGCTGTAGGTGCTGCCCATACCCCCGGTACCGGGGACGTTGAAGACCGACCCGCCACAACCGGTGACGTCGGCGAAGTACGGGACGACGCCGCGGGTGTTCGATGCGTTCGCACCGGTCTCGTAGCCGACCGTGTACTTGATGTACACCTGCATCGGCATGTCGGAGATATTCATCACGTGCCAGAGCGAGTCCCACCGGTCGTTGGCACCGACCATGTACGCGTAGGGATTCGGGAGGCGCAACGGCGTGCGCTCGGCGCCGGCGCCGGAGAAGCGCTCCTCACGGCCGGGACACAACACGTCGGTGTGCGCCGAGTTCATGAGCAGGACGTGGTGCAGGTGCGCCATGTGGCGCGGAATCGGCGTGCCCGACGCGTCGACGAGGTCGAAGTCCATGGTCGTGATGCCGAACGAACCCGCGGGACGAGAGATGTTCGATTTGGTCGTCTCGCTCTCGGAACCGGGCTGGCCCATGGCCGCCAGATTCAGCGGTCCGATGGTGTAGGAGCTGACCGACTTCGTGCCACCACCGCTCGGTGCGTTGGTGAGGGCCACGCACCCCGTCGACAGCAGCGCCACCGTCGCGAACATCACTCCGACTCGCAGTTGCCTGGTCCCCATGGTCGACCTTCCCCCGAAAAGCAGCGTCCTGGGCGAGCAACCTAGCGGTAGATTCGTGACCGTGCGATGAAAGATTTGTGATGATCGCGTGAGGCGGACGCCCCGTGCCCGCCGGCCCGGGCCGACCCGACCTCAGACGCCGTTCCTCATCACCGTCTGGAACGCGCTGTACGCGGGCTTGGCCCGGCGGTCCCGGTGCAGGAGACCGAGGTTCTGCCACTTGTCGGCCACGTTGGTCCCCGAGTCGCGCAGTTCCATCCAGATCAGTGGCCCGGTGAAGCTCCGGAACGTGGTGTTCCAGCCGAGGTAGTAGTCGTGCACCCACTGCGCCTGTTGTGCTTCGGTTACCACGTCGGAGGCGGTTCCGGTTGGGGCGCCCATCTCGGTTCCCCAGATCTTCTTCGCCCCGTCACCGTTCGACGCCATGATGTCGTGGAGGACGAGCGTCTGCGTGTAAGCGTTCCACGGGTGCGGCTCGAGCGGGTTGACCGGGAAGGCGTACGGGTGGTGCGCGATCGCGTCGAAACTGCCGCGTGCCCCACGGGCGTACAGGTCACGCAACCACGTCTCCGGCTTGTAGTCCGTCCCGTCGGGCGCGTCGGGCGCGGGCGCGGTTCCACCCGTGACGACGGTGGCAGTCGGGTCCACCGCCTTGATCCCGGGGTACGCCGACTTCAACATTGCCGTGTACAGGTCAGGGTTGGGCTTCGGCTGCGCGAACTCCCGGTGGTTCGGCTCGTTCCAGAGTTGCCAGGTGGTGATCGTGTTGCGCAACAACGGGTTCGACGACCGACTCCCGTATCGGGCCGCGGCGGCAGTGAGGAACCGCCCGTAGTCGTCGGCGTTGGCCGGGAGACAGTGCAGTTCACCGCACCCGGCGACGCGCGCCCACGGCGGGCTGTACGCAGCCATGCCCAGGATGCTGAGCCCGTGCGCCCGCGCGTTCAACACGACGCGGTCGGTGGCGCGGTCCCAGCGAAAGCTGTTGGGACCGTCGCCTTGGATGCTGTTCCAATCGATGTCGATGTTGATCCAGCGCGCGCCGGAGTTCTGGATTCCCGCGAGGTCCGCGTTCTGCTCGGCGTCGCTCTCCCACAGCAGCCCGGGCCCCGCGCTCATGCCCGCGCGCAGCGCGACCTCCGCTCCACTGACCGAGTGCGCGGGCGGGACCGAACCGATCGAGTTCTTGGGCGCGCAGCTGGTGGCGACGACCAACCCGACAACGCCGACGGCCAACCGGCGGGACCACCTGGCGACCGGCCTCACCGGGCGGTCCGCGGGCAGACGGCGACGGACAGAAGTGACTCGGTGCATTGGGCTCCCTCAGACGGTGACGAACACGGACGGAGCGAACCCCACGGGTCGCGCACGCTGGGTGCGCCCCGTCTCCGTCCCACAAGAAGTATCGGCAAGTAGGTCGAGCGAACTACAACCCGAACCTCAAAAGTTCGTGCGTAATACTGCGCATTTCCGGGCGAACCTCGCGCTTCGCCCAGGCGCACAGCACTGAGAGTGGCAAGCGGCGCTGATCGAGGTTTCGCTCGGTGATCGCCCGGACGCGCCCACTGCGTGCGAGGGTTGGCCACCATGCGCAAACTCCTCGGCGCCCTCGTCCTGCTCTCGGTCGCGGCGGCGCTGTGGTCCTGCGATGGATCCGCAACGAGCGAGACCGTCGCGACGCCCGACGCCGGTAGCTCCCCGGCCCGCCGTCTCACACGCGCCCAGCTCGGTGCCTTCGCCGGACTCGGAGCGTGGGTGGACGTCTACGACTACGGACCCAGGTTCCAGACGCCGCCCGGGGCGCGACCGGCAGTCACGCCGGACTCGATCGACGACATGGCTCGCCTCGGCGTGCGGACGCTCTACCTGCAGGCGGCCCAGGACGACCGTCGCTCGCAGGGGTACCTGGTGGATCGCGATCTCGTCGGCACGCTGCTGCGCCGGGCGCACCGCCGCGGGGTGCGCGTCGTCGCGTGGTACCTACCGCACTTCGCCGACGTACAACGCGACCTTCGATACGTCGACGCCTTGAATCGATTCGAGACTCACCACCAGCGCTTCGACGGCCTCGCGCTCGATCTCGAGTGGACCAACGACGTCCGCGATCCCGGCCTCCGCAACCAGGCGCTCCGTCGACTCGCGACCCGCACCCGGCAACTCGTGACGCGAATCCCCCTCGGTGCCATCGTGCTCGAACCGGTCCTGCTCGACGACATCAACCCGGCGTACTGGCCGGCGTTCCCATGGGCGGGGTTGAGGGACTCGTTCGACGTCTGGCTCCCGATGAGCTACTGGACCAACCGGTCCGAGTCCTCGGGCTGGCGCGACGGGGATCACTACGCGAGCGAGAACATCCGGCGGGTGCGCGCGCATCTGGCGCAACCACACGCGGCGGTACACGTGATCGGGGGCATCGCCGATCAGGCCACCCCCGCCGACCTCGCCGGATTCACCCGGGCGGCGCGGCGCGAGGGTGCGATCGGTTGGTCCCTCTACGACTACGTGACGACTTCGAGCAGTGCCTGGCCGGCGTTTCGGCCCTGACGAGTCCGGCGGGTTCGACGTTTGACCGCCTCCGGGCGAGGGCATCTTACGAGGATGACCCTTGACGTAGAGAAGACCACTGCCGATGGACGGCGCGCGCTGCGCACGGCACGGCGACGGGCGGCTGCGGTCGTCGACCAGGCCCGCGCGATCGAGGTGCCGACCGTGAGCGACCTCGGGCACCGGATCGACCAGGGCACTGCCGTGCTCGAGCATGCGGTGGATCG
>JBDUBS010000113.1:0-1510 GCA_040003875.1 Acidimicrobiia bacterium
GTTCCTGCTCGGCCTCCAGGCCGCGGCCTGGCGGGTGCCGTTCATTCCGACGCGCGTCGGTCTCGGCTCCGATCTGCTCGACCGCCAGGACGAGATCAAGACGGTCGTATCGCCGTACGTCGACGCCGAGGAACTGGTCGCCGCGCCCGCGCTGCACCTCGACGTCGCGCTCATCCACATGCATCGGGGCGACCGGCGCGGCAACGGCCAGTACCTCAACGTTGATCCTTACTTCGACGACCTCTTCTGTATGGCGGCCGATCGCCGTTTCATGAGCGTGGAGCAGATCGTCGAGACCGACGAACTCGCCGCCGGCGGCCCGGTGCAGTCGCTGAAGATCAACCGACTCATGACCGACGGCGTGGTCGAAGCTCCGTTCGGCGCGCACTTCACCGAGTGTGTGCCCGACTACCCACGCGACGAGGAGTTCCAACGCGCGTACGTGGCGAGTGCGAAGACACCAGAGGCATGGAACGAGTGGCGGGCCAAATATCTCGACTGTGGCGACCACGCCGAATACCGGAAGGTGGTTGGACTGGAGTGAAGCGCCACGCGCACAGACGTAAGCCCGGTTCGACAGCGAAACGTGGCCCGAGCGGCCCGTGCCGAAGGCACAAGAGCGGGAGATCAGCATGAGTGGTACCGGTGATCTCATCACCCGAGCGGAGTACTGCGTGATCGCGGTGGCCGAATGCTTCCGCGGCGACGGCGAGATCCTGTGTAACCCCATCGGTACGGTCCCGATGATCGGCGGCCGGCTGGCCCGCGCGACCTTCTCGCCCGATCTGGTCATGACCGACGGCGAGGCCCTCTTCATCAGCGGCGCGTACCCCGTCGGTCCCACCGACGAGGCGAAGATGATCGAGGCCTGGAACCCCTACCGCTCGATGTTCGACGTCGTGTGGTCGGGCCGACGTCACGTGATGATGGGCGGCAGCCAGATCGACGCGTTCGGAAACCAGAACTTCGCCTTCGTCGGCGACTGGGATCGGCCCAAGGCACAGTTGCTCGGGTTCCGCGGCGCCGCCGGCAACACCATCCAGAACACCACGAGCTACTTCCTCCCGAACCACTCGACCCGGGTGTTCGTGCCGAAGGTCGACGTCGTCACCGGGGTCGGGTACGACCGTGCTGCGAAGCTCGGCGCCGCCGGCCGGTTCCACCATCTGCATCACGTGGTCACCAACCTCGGCGTCATGGACTTCGAGACCGACGACCACCACATGCGTCTCCGCTCCGTGCATCCCGGGGTGACCGTCGACGAGATCGTCGCCGCAACCGGCTTCGAGTTGGTGGTGCCGAGCGACGTTCCGGAGACCCGCGCCCCGACGCCCGACGAACTCGCGCTCATCCGCGAGGTCATCGACCCCCACGGCCTGCGAGACAAGGAAGTCCCGAACCCGTGAGTCACGCTGCGCTGCACACCCGAGCGTGTGAACTCTTCGGAGTGCAGTACCCGATCGTGCAGACCGGAATGGGCTGGGTCGCGGGCGCACGATTGACCGCGGCG
>JBDUBS010000618.1:0-1509 GCA_040003875.1 Acidimicrobiia bacterium
CCCGCGCCGGGATCGGCCGGAAAGGTCGGCGTGTGACGTGTATTCATGGAGGAATAAACGGCCGGTCACCCTGCAGCGCTCGCGTCGGCGAGCCAGGTGGTCCGACACGCCAGTTCGGGATCGGTCACGAGCCGCGCCGCGGGGAGTCCCGGGTCCCCGGCGAGGACCTGCGCCAAGGCGTGTCGCTTCTCCGCTCCCGCCACCGTGACCACGATCGCGTCGACGGCAACGAGCGCAGCGAAGGTCAGGGTGAGACGTGGGTGGGGGTGGAACTCGTCACCCGTCGGCACGACCCACCGCTCGGCCTCGTGGAGCACGGACGATCCCGGGAACAGCGACGCGGTATGGCCGTCGGGCCCGAGCCCGAGGTGGACGACACCGAGCGGGGGAGCCGCTCGCAATGCAGCCTCATAGTTCCGAGCCGCGATCTCGACGTCGAGCCCGGCTTCCGCCATCGACTGGACCTCGACGCCCGGGATCAGGTTCAGCCACACGGATCGGGCCATGCCCTCGTTCGAATCCGGGTCGCCGACCGGGACGAACCGCTCGTCGCCGAACCAGAACGTCGTGGCGGACCAGTCGGCGGTCGTGGCCGCGGCCGCCTCGTAACAGTCGCGCGCCGTGGTCCCGCCCGACAGCGCAATCGAGTGGACCCGCCGGTCGGCGACGAACCTCGCGAATGCGTCCGGGACGGAGTCCACCAACTGGAGGTCGGGTGGCTGCAGATCAGTCATGAGCGCGTGATACTACGAAGGTGACCGCCGTAGATCTCGACCTCGCACGGCTTACGCCGGAGGCGACTCCCGCTGCGCTGGCCGCATGGCATCGTGACCATCGCGTGGACGACGAGATCATCGTCCACGGAAGTTGGTACGGCCCGGTGACCTTCGGCGCCGTCGCCGAGGGTGCCGGGGCCGAAGTGATCAGCGGCACGAGCGGGCTCGGCCGATCGCAGTGGACTCTGCGGCGCGAGCTCACCCTGCCCGACCTCGTGGCGCCGCTGCTCCGGGTCCTCGTCGTCGGACTCAACCCGAGCATCTATTCCGCCGAGCGAGGCGTCGCGTTCGCGCGTCCCGGCAACCGCTTCTGGCCGGCGGCAATCGCCGCTGGACTCACGGTGCACGACCGTGACCCGTGGGCGGCATTCGGCTCCGGCATCGGTTTCACCGATCTCGTGAAGCGGGCCTCGGCGCGCGCCGACGGCCTCACTCGCGACGAGTACACGGTCGGCGCCGATCGGGTCCGGGCGCTCGTGGAGTGGCTCGCACCGAAGGTGGTCTGCTTCGCCGGGCTCACCGGATATCGAAAGGCGGTCGACCCGACGGCCGCCATCGGGCAGCAGCCGGACGGATTCGGCGGTGCGATCGCCTACGTGATGCCGAACCCGAGCGGGGTCAACGCCCACTCGTCGCTCGCCGACCTCACCGCACACTTCACCACGGTCGGAGAACTCGCGTCGTGACCAACGCGCCGCCCTACGACCCTGCGCCCTACGACCCGGCGACCTAC
>JBDUBS010000229.1:0-5003 GCA_040003875.1 Acidimicrobiia bacterium
GCCGCTCGCCGACTCGGCCTGAGCGATGTGCTGCGTGACCTCGCGGCCGGCGCGATCGGGACGGTGGCGTTCGAGGAGTCGGGACACGGCGACCCGGTGGACCGCGTGCGGACCCGGGCCCGGCGTCGGGGGGCCGACTGGGTCGTCTCCGGTGGGAAGCCGCTGGTGCTCGATGGGCCGGCGGCGGATTGGATCCTTGTCGTGGCCCGTACGCCGGACGGACTCCACACGTTCCGCGTGACGGGTGCGACCTGCGAGCCGGTGCCGACGATCGACGCGACGCGCGCGACCGGACGGATGGTGCTCGACGAGACGGTGACGGAGCCCGTCGGCCCCGAAGGCGACCACACCGACATCTGGCGCGCGATCGCGGACGACACCGCGGTCGCACTGGCGGCCGAACTCACCGGAGTCTGCGACGCGTCGATCGCGATGGCGATGGACTACGCAGAGCACCGGGTCCAGTTCGATCGCCCGATTGCGTCGCACCAGGCGATCCAACACAAGCTCGTCGACATGTTGCACGCCACCGAACTCGGTCGGGTGGGCGTCCACTACGCGGCGTGGGCATCAGACGTCGACGCGCCGGATCGCGCCCGGGCCGCAGCGATCGCCAAGGCGCAGATGGGTGAAGCCGCCGTGATGGTGACTGCAGAGAACATCCAGGTGCACGGCGCAGTCGGGTTCACGTGGGATTCGCGGGCCGGTGTCCTGTACCAGCGGGCGAAGCAGAACGACGTGCTCGGTGGGAGCCAGTCGTGGCACCGAGCGCGCGTCGCCGACGCGGTGCTCGGCGCGAGCTGACCCATGGCGGAGTTCACGTCCGTCGAGGCTGCCGTACGCGAGCACGTGCTGGCCGGCGATTCGCTCCACCTCGTCGTCGGTCACTCCCGTTGGAGCGCGGCGTCACGTGAAGTGGTCCGCCAATGGTGGGAACGGGACCCACAGTTCACCCTCGTGATGCTGAGCCTCTCCAGTCTGGGCGCGGTGTTCTTCCGGGGTGGCCTGGTGACGCAGGTGGTCACGGGGTACAGCGGCGACACGTTTCCCAACTTCACACCCAATCCGTGGTTCCAGCGCGCGTATACGAGCGGCGCGGTCGACGTGGAGCACTGGTCGTTCCTCGCGTTCGCGCAGCGACTCGAGGCCGGTGCGCGCGGCCTGCCTGCCATCGTGACGCGGTCGATCGCGGGTTCCTCGATGGCGGACAACGACGGATACGCAACGGTCGACAGCCCGTTCGGTCCGGTCGGGCTCCTCTCGCCGTTGCAGGCCGATGTCGCGATCCTGCACGCGCCCGTGGCCGATCGCGCGGGCAACATCGCCGTCTCGTCTCCGCTGCTCGAAGGTGTATGGGGCGCGCTCGGCGCGCGCCGAGGTGTGATCGCGACGGTCGAGTGCGTGGTCGACGACCTCCGGGAGTATTCGAACCACGTCCGGATTCCCGCGCACCGGGTGCTTGCCGTCTGCGAGGTGCCGATGGGCGCGCATCCCGGTGGCCTGTTCACCCGCGACCTCCCGGTGGAGGGCTACGGAGAGGACTACGACTTCTGGATCGAAGCGCGGGCCGCGACCCGAAGGGACGACTACGACGAATGGATCCGGCACTGGATCCTCGAACCCGCAACCCAGGATGAGTATCTCGACCGGCTCGGCCGCGATCGGATCGACGCACTGCGAGCGAAGGCCGACCCGGCAGTGCACGCACGCACTGCCGCGGCCGCGGTGCCCGACCTGGACGCACCGGTCAACGCGTGGGAACGCGCCGCCACCTACGCCGCCCGCCACTTGGCCGACCGGGTCGCGGCGCTCGGTGCCCACGCCGTGCTCGCCGGTGCCGGCGTCGCGAATCTCGCGGCCTGGCTGGGAGTGGAGGTGGCCCGCGAGGCCGGCCACGAGGTGCAACTCACCGCCGAGATCGGCATGTGGGGATACGAGCCGATGGTCGGCGATCCGTTCGTACTCAACCACGGCAGCTTCCCGACCGCCACGATGCTGGGTGACGCGGGGATGGTGCTCGGCGCGCTCGTCGGTGGGACGGGAACCACCACGATCGGATGTCTGGGCGGCGCGCAGATCGACCGGGCGGGCAACATCAACTCGACGCTCATCCCCGACGGCCCTTTTCTCGTCGGCTCCGGCGGCGGGAACGACGTCGCCTCGGTGGCCGTGGAGAACGTCGTGGTCGCGACCCTGACGCCCCAACGCACGCCCGCCGAATGCGGTTATGTCACCTCTCCCGGTGGTGCCGTCAAGGCGCTGGTCACCGATCTCGGACTGCTCGAGAAACGCGACGGCGAACTCGTGCTCACCGCGGTGCCGACGGGCGAGGACTCGCTCGCCGATCGGGTGGCCCGAGCGGTCGCGGCCTGTGGCTGGGACCTGGCGGTGGTCGCCGACGTCGGGGAGCTTCCGGCACCAACGGCGAACGAAATCGCCGCGCTGCGTGGTTGGGATCCCTTTGGTTGGTTTCTCCGCGTCTGACCGACGGTGGGCCCGCCCGAGCGTCGGTAGGCTCCGACGGTGCATCGGACCGTGGGGACCGGCACCAGGAGGGTCCATGACTGCAGTGGTCGAACGGCGCGAGACGGTGCCGAACCCGTACCTCGAAGGACCGTTCACACCGATCGACACCGAGATCACCACCGAGTGCGAGGTGGTCGGCGAACTACCCGCGGACCTCAGCGGGGTCTACGTGCGCAACGGGTCGAATCCCAAGTACCCGCCGCCCGGTCGCTACCACTGGTTCGACGGTGACGGCATGGTGCATGCCATCCATTTCGAGAACGGCAAGGCCGTCTACCGGAACCGCTATATCGCCACCGAGGCCCTCGCCGCGGAAACTGCTGCGGGCGAGGCGATCTGGGCCGGCATCAACGAGCGGCCCGACTTCCGACACCCGGGCGGGCCGTTCAAGGACACCGCCAACACCGACCTCGTGTTCCATCGGGGTCGGCTCCTCGCGCTCTGGTGGCTCGGCGGACCCTGCTACGAGATCGACGTGCCGTCGCTCGAGACCGTTGGCCGCTTCGATTTCGGTGGGACGCTTCCGAGTCTGACCGCGCACCCGAAGCTCGATCCCGTGACCGACGAACTCATCGTGTTCGACTACGACGTCCTGCCGCCGTACCTCACGTACGGTGTGATCGGCGCCGACGGCACGCTCGTGCACCGCACGGAGGTCGACCTGCCCGGACCGCGGCTGCTGCACGACCTCGCGATCACCGAACACTTCACGATCCTCATGGACTTCCCGCTGATGTGGGATCCGGAGCAACTGGCGCAGGGTCGCACCAAGCTCACGTTCCGCACCGATCTCCCGGCCCGTTTCGGAATCATCCCTCGTCATGGCGCGGGCGATTCGGTGCAATGGTTCGAAGCCGAGAGTTGCTACATGTACCACACCATCAACGCGTGGGAATCGGGGAACGAGATCGTCCTCGTCGGGTGCCGGATCGATAATCCGCTGCGCGAAGGCGACCGGGATCGCATTCCCCACATCGACGTGTTGCGGCTCGAACCCTTCCTCCACGAGTGGCGGTTCGACCGCGTCACCGGCACGGTGCGCGAACGAGTGCTCGACGACGTGATGGCCGAGTTCCCGCGTATGGACAACCGTCTGCTCGGGCGACCATCGCAGTACTCGTACAGCCCACGAATTGCACCCGCGCCGGAGCTGCTCTTCGACGGGTTCCTCAAGTACGACACCACGACCGGCGACTCCGAGACCCACACCTACGGCGAACACCGGTACGGCGGGGAGACGGTGTTCGCGCCCCGCGTCGGTGCGGGACCGGCCGACGACGACGGTTACGTCCTCACCTTCGTGACCGACGCGACGACGGGTGACTCCGAGGTGATCGTCGTGGACGCCCGGCGCGTCACCGACGAACCGGTTTGTCGGATCCGTATCCCGCAACGGGTACCGATCGGCTACCACTCCTGGTGGGTCGCCGAGGCCGAGCTGACCTCCCGATGACGGATCCGACCTACGTCATCGGCGGCGCGCAGACCGACTTCCTCCGGAACTGGACCCGGGAAGGGGCCTCACTGGCCGAGTTGGTCGCCGAACCGGTGCACGGCGCGCTGGCCGACGCCCGACTCGAGGCCGAGGCGATCGAGGTGGGCCACGTCGGGAACTTCGCGTCCGAGATCTATTGCGGCCAGGGCCATCTCGGTGGCCTCCTCGTGGAGGCGGATCCGGCGTTCGGAGGTCTGCCGACCTCTCGGCACGAAGCTGCGTGCGCGTCCGGCAGCGTGGCGGTGCTCGCCGCAATGGCCGATCTCGAGGCGCGCCGCTACGAGGTCGCGTTGGTGGTCGGCGTGGAGATGATGCGCAACGTCCCGACCGCGACTTCCGTTGCCAACCTCGGCGCGGCTGCGTGGGTTCCGCACGAGACGGACGGCATCCCGATGGTGTGGCCCGAGGTCTTCGCCACCCTTGGCGACGAGTACGACCGCCGCTACGGCCTCGACGACGCGCACCTGCGTGCCATCGCGGCGAGCAGCTTCGAGAACGCGCGGCGCAACCCGAACGCCCAGACCCGGCGGTGGGAACTCCCGGCGGGTGCATTTACCGACGACGACCACGACAATCCCGTCGTCGCCGGCCGGCTCCGCCGCCACGACTGTTCACAGATCACCGACGGTGCCGCCGCGGTGATCCTGGCATCCGAGTCGTTCGCGACCGAGTGGGCCGATCGGCGCGGGATCCCGCTGGACGCCGTGCCGCGGATCACGGGGTGGGGGCATCGCACGGCTCGGATGAGTTTTGCCGGGAAGCTCGCCGACTCCGCCGACGCCGAGTACGTGTTTCCCCACGTGCGCGGCGCAATCACTGACGCGTTCGAGCGGTCTGGGCTCGACGGAGTGGAAGACCTCGATCTCATCGAGTGTCACGACTGCTTCACCACCACCCACTACATGGCGATCGACCACTTTGGCATCACACCACCAGGCGATTCCTGGAACCGGCTCCGGGACCCAGGACCGGCTCTTCCATA
>JBDUBS010000342.1:0-16921 GCA_040003875.1 Acidimicrobiia bacterium
CCACCGCGCACGCGTGACGCTCGGCTCCGCGCCGCCCGCCTGACTTCGGGCCTTAGGTGGCGCGGTGCCAGTCATCCGTCTCCACGTTCGGCTCCGGACCCATAGTGAGACGTGCCTCCTTCCCCGGCCGTCATACGTGATGGAGCCGAAATGAACCGACGTCGTCCACCCACCCGGCTACTGGCGCTCGTCGTGCCGCTGATCGCGCTGACCGCGCTGACCGCCACCCGGATCGCGGAAGGGCCGAGTACCACGGCGGTCGCGACCGGCCGGCGGAGCGTGACGATCAAGAACTTCGCGTTCACCCCCACCCGGCTCTCGGTAGCTCAAGGCACCATGCTCGCCATCACCAACGCCGACGCCACGGCCCACACCTTCTCGGCGCGCGACGGCAGCTTCGACACCTTGGTGGCGCCGGGTGCCACCAAGACCATCCGGCTGGACCAGGCCGGAACGTTCGCTTACTCGTGCAAGATCCATCCTTCGATGAAGGGCACGCTGGTGGTGAAATGACGAACCGGAACCGCACCCTCGTCCTCGTCGGCGCAACCGGCGTGCTCGTGAGCGCATACATGCACTGCTACCTGTACTTCTGGGGTGGCTACCGCGGCATCAGCATCGATCGAGTCGCGGGTATCGACATCAGCCGATCGTTCGCGCTCAACGCGGTCGCGGGTCTGGTCATTGCGGAGTTGCTCGTCCTGTCGATCCGGTTCGACCGGTTGGCGAAGCCGGCCGCCGCCGCCGGCGTGCTCTTCGCCATCGGTGCGCTCGGGGCGTACGCCCTCGCTCGCACCTCCGGACTGCTCGGTTTCACAGAGCAGGGTTGGTCGACGGAATCCGTGATCTCGAAGGTGGCCGAAGTCGTCGCGGTGCTGGCGCTCGGGACATCGCTCCTCTGTCCGGCCGTCGTTTCCGGCCCGGATCCGCAACCGTCCCGCTCGTAGCAGCTCAGAGCGTGGCTGCGACCTCGGCCGCCAGGGCAACGGTGCGCGCGATGTCCTCGTCGGTGTGCGCCAGTGACACGAAGGTGGTCTCGTAGCCGCTCGGGGCGAAGTACACGCCCCGGTCGAGCATCCCGTGGAAAAAGCGCGCGTACCGCGCATGATCGGCGCGCTGGGCGCCTTCGTAGTCGACGACGGCGTCGGTGGAGAAGAAGAGTCCGGACAGGGTGGCGGCGCGCGTGACCTGGGTGGGGATCCCGGCATCCTCAAACGCGAGCGTGAGGCCCGTCACCAACATCTCCGCCTTGCGGGCCAACTCCTCGTACGCATGTGGCTCGAGTCGATCGAGCGCGGCGAGGCCGGCGGCCGTGGCGAGCGGGTTCCCCGAGAGCGTGCCGGCCTGGTACACCGGACCGAGCGGTGCCAAGTGATCCATGAGGTCGCCTCGGCCGCCGACTGCCGCGAGCGGGAGGCCACCACCGACGACCTTCCCGAAGATCGAGAGATCGGGGGTGATGTCGAGGAGCGCCTGGGCGCCGCCGACCGCGACGCGGAACCCCGTGATCACCTCGTCGAAGACCAGCAGTGCACCCTGACCCGTGCAGCGGTTGCGGAGGTACTCGAGGAACCCCGGTGCCGGTGGCACCAGTCCCATGTTGGCGGCGATCGGCTCGACGAGCACCGCCGCGAACTCGTGCGCCTGAAACGCGGCATCGACCGCAGGGATGTCGTTGAACGGGACGACGATCGTGTCCTCGACCGCGCCGGGCGTGACCCCGGCCGAGCCGGGGAGACCGAGCGTGGCGACCCCGCTACCGGCGGCCACGAGGAGCGCGTCGAGATGACCGTGGTAACAGCCGGCGAACTTCAGGACCTTGGTGCGGCCGGTCGCCCCGCGCGCGAGCCGGACCACCGTCATCGCGGCCTCGGTCCCACTGCTGACGAGCCGGACCTTGTCGACGCTCGGCACCCGATCGCAGATGGCCTCCGCGAGTTCGACCTCGCGAGCGGTGGGCGCGCCGAACGACGTGCCGTCGGCGGCGGCCCGCTGCACGGCCTCGACGATGTGCGGATCGGCATGACCGAGGATCGACGCACCCCACGACTGCACGTAGTCGAGATAGCGACGGCCCTCGGTGTCGGTGAGTTCGGCACCGCGCGCCGAGGCCACGAAAAACGGGGACCCGCCGACCGCGTCGAACGCGCGCACTGGCGAGTTGACTCCGCCGGGGATACGGGCGGTCGCTCGCGCCAGGAGCCGTTCATCCATGATCCGTCCTGCTTTCGAACTCAGCGAGCGATGGCTTCCGCGACGTCGCGCGCGAAATAGGTGAGGACGAAATCGGCGCCGGCGCGGCGAATCGCGAGGAGATGCTCGAGGGCGACGGCATCGCCGTCGATCCAGCCGTTCGCGGCCGCGGCCTTCACCATCGAATACTCGCCACTCACGTGATACGCGGCGATCGGCACGTCGAATGCCTGTCGCAGCGCGGCGATCACGTCGAGGTACGCGAGCGCCGGTTTCACCATGACCATGTCGGCGCCCTCGGCGAGATCCAGTGCCGTCTCGTCGAGTGCTTCGCGTCCGTTGGCGGACTGCATCTGGTAGCCCCGCCGGTCGCCGAACTGGGGCGCGCACTCCGCCGCGTCGCGGAACGGGCCGTACAGGGCCGACGCATACTTCGCGGAGTACGCGAGGATCGCGGTGTCGGAGTGCCCGCTCGTGTCGAGTGCACCCCGGATCGCACCGACCTGACCATCCATCATCCCGCTGGGCGCGACGACGTCGACGCCCGCGTCGGCCTGCGCCACGGCGATCGACGCGTACCGGTCGAGGGTCGAGTCGTTGTCGATCTCACCGGTGGGCGTGATCAGGCCGCAGTGCCCGTGGTCGGTGTACTCGTCGAGGCACGCATCCGCCATGACGACGATGTCGTCGCCGACCTCGTCCCGGAGGTTCCGGACCGCCACCTGCACCACGCCGTCGGGGTCGTCGGCTGAACTGCCACGCGCGTCCTTGGTCGCAGGGATCCCGAACAGGATCACCGCCGGGATCCCGAGGTCGGCGAGGGCGCGCACTTCCTTGCGCAGACTCTCCTGCGTGTGCTGAACGACGCCGGGCATCGACTCGATCGGCTGAGGATCCCCGATGCCCTCCTTGACGAACAGCGGCGCAACGAGGTCGTCGACGCCGAGTCGAGTCTCGGCCACGAGTCGGCGCAGGGCCGGGGTGCGACGGAGACGGCGGGGGCGCTGCTCGGGGAAGCTCACGGGACCAGGCTACCGATCACGATCGTTGGTCAACCCGGCGAGTAGCGCGGCTACCAGGCCGTCGATCGTGTGCGGATCGGCTTCGGCATCCACCCGCACCGACCGGGCTCGCGCCGCGTCGCTCGTGACCGGCCCGATGGAGACGACGAGCGGCGGCGGCTCCGGCAGGTCACCCACCAGGTCGCAGAAGTTGGCGACCGTCGACGCGGACGTGAACGTGATCGC
Source organism: Acidimicrobiia bacterium (assembly GCA_040003875.1). Lineage (GTDB taxonomy): Bacteria > Actinomycetota > Acidimicrobiia > IMCC26256 > JAENVU01 > JAENVU01. The sequence goes on from JBDUBS010000342.1 coordinate 3,441, forward strand.
GTCGACGCGGCCGCTGCCGACCGCGGCGAGATCAGCCGGCTCCGGTGTGGCGGCGACGGTGCGGTAGACGGGCAGGATCTCCACGCCGTACCCCAGCCGTTCGAGACCCTCGGGCAGGACGTCACGGGCGGTTTCGGCTCGCGCGATGAGCACCCGCTCGTCGATGACGGCGGGCGGGAACACCTCGAGCAGTGATTCGGCGACCGACCGCTCGGGCAGCAGGTCGGCCCGCACACCGTGGTGGCGCAGCGCGTCGGCGGTCCCCGGGCCGATGGCGGCGATTCGGCAACCCGCCAGCGCGCGGACGTCGAGGTCGTGGTCCGCGAGTCCGCGCGCGAAGAACCCGAGGACGCCGTTCACCGACGTGAAGATGATCCACGCAAACTCGGATGGCCGCGGCCGGGGAATCGTCAGCGGCTCGATGGCGATGGCCGGGAGTTCGATGACCGACGCACCCAGCTCCTCGAGCCGGCGCGCCAGGGAGCTCGCCTGCTCACGAGCACGCGTCACGACCACGGTGCGTCCGAACAGTGGCCGGTTCTCGAACCAGGTGAAGTCGAGTCCCGCGACCGGACCGACCACGATCGCGCTCGGTGATTCCACGCCGAGCGCGGTGATGGTCGACAACGTGGCTCGGGTGGTGGCCTGTTCGGCACGCGTCCCCCACCGCACCGCGGCGACGGGGGTCTCGGGGTCGCGACCGTTGGCCATCAAGAGGTCGACGATCGTGTCGAGCCGACCGGCGCCCATCAGGATGACGAGCGTTCCTCCCGCGCGTGCGAGCGACGGCCAGTCGGTGTCGGTCGAACCCTTGGCGGGATCCTCGTGGCCGGTCACGACGGTGAAGTGCGTCGAGAGGCCCCGGTGGGTCACGGGGATTCCTGCGTAGGCGGGTGCGGCGATGGCACTCGTGATCCCGGGCACGACCTCGAACGGGATCCCCGCCGTGATCAACACTTCGGCTTCCTCACCCCCGCGACCGAAGACGAACGGGTCACCACCCTTCAGCCGTACGACGGTCGCCCCGGTGCTCCCGTGCTCGACCAGCGTCGCGTTGATGCCGTCCTGGTCCATCGCCACCCGGCCCGGGGCTTTCCCGACGTCGATGCGCACGGCCCCGGCCGGCGCGAGATCGAGCAGTGACGGATGCGCCAGCCGGTCGTAGACGACGACGTCCGCGCGCGCGAGCAACTCCGCCCCCCGCACCGTGATCAACCCCGGATCGCCCGGTCCGGCACCGACCAGGTACACCGTCACGCGCCACTCCCATCGCCAGCGGAGCCGGACCACACCCGGAGAAGACGTCCGGCACCGACCAGGTACACCGTCACGCGCCACTCCCATCGCTGTTCAGTAGCGCCTGGCCGCCGAGGTCGTCGAGGATCCGGCGGGCGGCGGCGACCCCGACCGTCGTCGCGTCGTCGCCCTCGAGGTCGGTCCGCAACAACGTGGCGCCGTCGACGGTCGCCAACATCGCGTCGATCGTGATCCGGCCGAACGGGTCCACCGTGGCGTACGCGCCACAGGGCATCGTGCAGCCGCCGCCGAGGGTGTGCAGGAACGCCCGTTCGGCGGTGAGTGCCGTGTGGGCGAGGGGGTCGTCGATGTTCGCGAGTGCCGTAGCGACCCGCTCGTCGCCGGCGCGGCGTTCGACGGCGAGCGCGCCCTGGCCGACCATCGGGAGCATCACCTCCACGTCGAGGATGTCGGCAACCGCGTCGGTCATGCCGAGGCGCGTCAGCGCGGCGAGCGCGACGACAACGGCATCGAAGTCGGCGGCCTTCTCGACTCGCGTCGGCACGTTGCCGCGCAGTTCGCCGAAGCGCAGGTCGGGCCGATGCGCGGCGAGTTGCGCGCGGCGCCGGACCGCGCCGGTCCCGACGATGCCCCCCTCGGGGATCGATGCGAGGCGGAGACCGACGAGCGCGTCCCGGACGTCGGCGCGTTCTGGGACTGCGGTGATCTCGAGCCCCGACACCGACTCGGCGGGCAGGTCTTTCGCCGAATGCACGGCGATATCGGCGTCGCCGGCCAACACCGCGTCCTGCACCTCTTTCACGAAGACCCCGGTCCCGCCGATTGCGTGGATCGCGCTGGTCCGATCGCGATCGCCCCGGGTGCGGATGACGACGAGCTCGGTCGGTCCGCCCAACCGGGTCGCGACGAGATTGGCTTGCCAGAGCGCCAACGCACTGCCCCGCGTGGCGACTCGGATCGGCGCGGTCATTCCTCGGGGTCGCTGATGTCGAACAGAACCGCGAGCGCGTCCGAGAACAGCTCGCCCCGTGCGGTCCCGGCCGCCTTCTTGAGGCGGACGGTCGGCTCGTGGAGGAGCTTGTTGACGATGCCCTGGGTGAGCGCTTCGACGGCGCGTCGGGACTCGGGGTCGAGCGCATCGAGTTTGGCTCGGAAGCGGGTGAGCTCGGATTGGCGAACCGACTCCGCCCGCTCGCGGAGGCTGGTGACCAGGGGTGCGACCTCGCGTGCCGCACGATCGGTCTGGAACCGCTCGAGTTCCTCACCGATGATCTCGCGCACCGTCGCCACCTCGCGGCGCCGTTCGTCGAGCGCGGCTTCGGTGAGCTGGTGGAGGTCGTCGACGTCGTGCAACGTGACCCCGGGGACCTCCGAGGCGCCCGGGTCGACGTCACGGGGTACCGCGACATCGACGATGAGCAGCGGCGTGCCGGATCGCCGTTCCATGACGGCCTCGACGTCGGCGCGCTCGACGTGGACCTCGGTGGAATCGGTTGCGGTGAGGAGCACGTCGACCGCGGTGAGCACCTCGGGCAGATCACCGAGAGGCACCGCGTGTCCGCCGAGCTTGTCGGCGAGTGCAACTGCGCGGGCATGCGTGCGGTTGGCCACCGTCACCTCGCCGACTCCGGCACTCACCAACGCCCGCCCGAGCCCCTCGGCGACGTCGCCGGCGCCGAGGATCAGCACCGACCGGCCGCGCAACGAGAACATCGTGCGTTCAGCGAGCGCGACCGCGGCGGACGAAATGGACAGCGCTCGACTACCAATGGCGGTCTCGGTCCGGACGCGCTTGCCGAGCTCGATGGCATGGCGGAAGACGCGCGCCATCGCCTGGCCCGACGCACCCTCGGCGTCGGCCAGCTGCCAGGCCGAGCGGACCTGGCCGAGGATCTCGCCCTCACCCAGGATCATCGAGTCGAGACCGGCGGCAACGCCGAACAGGTGACTGACCGCGCTGTCGTCGTAATAGGTGTAGAGGTGCTCGGAGAAGTCCTCGGGCGGGGCGCTGCCCTGTTCCGAGAGAAAGTCCAGGACGTCGGAGACCGCCGAGTGGAACTTGGTGGACCGGGCGTAGATCTCGGTGCGGTTACACGTGGAGAGCAGGACGACCTCGGCCAGATGCTCGCGGCTCGACAGATCGAGGAGTGCCTTCACCATCCGCGACGATGGAACCGCGACGCGCTCACGGAGTTCGACCGGTGCAGTCCGGTGATTCAACCCGACGACGATCACAGACACGAGCGGAGCAACTCCCTTGCTTCGGCCTCACGGCCGGACCGAACCATCTCGACAATGCCGGAATCGAAGGCGCGTTGCCAATCGGCGTCCTCACTGGAACGCCCGCCGGCCCGAAACGCTTCCCGAGCCTCCGAGAGGATCTCGAGCAGGCGCTCGTATTCGGGGCCCATCTCGTGATTCACGTGGTCACGGAGGAAGGTCGCGAGCGCCGGACTCCGCCCATTCGTCCCGATCGTCACGACCAGATCGCCCTGGCGGACCACCGACATCAGGGTGAACGAGCAGTTCGCGGGGTCGTCGGCGGAGTTCACCCACACGCGTCGGGCCTCGCCGGCGTCGAACACGGCCTGGTTCACCGCGGCATCAGCAGTGGCGGTGATCGCAAGCCACACATCGTCGAGGTCGGCGGCGACGAAGCCACGCTGCCGCCACTCGATGCGACCGGCGTCGTGGAGGGCGCGGATCGAGTCGATCGCGTCGAGCGCGACCGCGACGGCATCGGCCCCGGCCTTCAGCAGGCCGTCAAGCTTGCGCGCCGCAATACGCCCGGCACCGACCACGAGGCACCGACGACCGGCCACGATGAAGTTCGCCGGGTACCCCACCAGGCTCGGTCGGGCCCCGCTCCGCCCACCCGAACCCCTCTCGAGCCGCGCGGCGTCGCTCACGATGCCCGCTCCTTGAGGCGACGGTGCGATTGGTAGAACGAGAGGATCTGCAGTTCGGTCGCGAGGTCGACCTTCCGGACCGAGACGCCTTCGGGTACCGAGATGACCGCGGGCGCGAAGTTGAGGATCGACTGCACGCCGGCCGCCACCAGTTGGTCGGCCACTTCCTGAGCTGCGACGGCGGGGGTGGCGATGATCCCGATGGTGATGCCGCGGCTGCGAACGATACCGGTGAGGTCGTCGAGCGACTCGACACAGAGGTCACCGACCTCGGACCCGACCTTCGCCGGGTCCGCGTCGACCAGGGCGAGAACTCGAAACCCGCGCTCGGTCAGGCCGACGTAGTTGGCCAGCGCGTGTCCGAGGTTCCCGACCCCGACGATGGCCACCGGCCAGTCGTGGGTCAGCCCGAGTTCCCGCGCGATCCGATCGAGCAGAAAGGGCACTTCGTACCCCACGCCGCGCGTCCCGTACGAACCGAGATACGAGAGGTCCTTGCGCACTTGTGCTGCGTTGACCCCGGCCATCGCAGCCAGGCGCTCAGAGGAGATGGTGTCGATCGACTCGTCCGCAGTCTCGACCAGCGCGCGGTAGTACAGCGGGAGTCGGGCGACTGCGGCGCTCGGGATCTTCCGAGCGTTGCTCTGAGGACCGGACCGTTGCGCCACCGGGACCCATCTCGTCGGGGCTCACGGCACCGTGCCGCGGCCATCAGTGCCAACGGTACACCCCGTTCGTGCCGTTCTTCACAAGCGGGCGGGGTCGAGCAGGTGTGACCCCCGGCGACTCCGGCCTCATCGGCGCTTCGGGCCGGTAGCGGCCGACGGGAGGGTCATCGACGGCGGCGCGTACGCTCGCCGGGCCATGGTTGTCGGCCTCGCCTTTCTCGCCACTGCCGTCGCCACCCTCTTCGCGCAGGCCACCCTCGTGCGCGCCACGCGGGACCACCGGCCGCAGGATCGCGTCTGGACCATCGCGCTCGCCTTCGTTGCGTTCGCATCGGCCGCACTGGCCACGGGAGCGTCGACGGGATGGGACAACGGCACGTTCCGCGTCTTCTATTTGCTGGGCGCGGTGCTCGCCGTGCCGTGGTTGGCGCTCGGCACGGTGTACCTCCTGGCGACTCCGGCTCACGCCCGGCGCGCCGAGCGGATCCTGGTGTTCGCCTCGGGGGTCGCGACCGGGGTTCTCCTCGCGGCTCCGATGGAAACCGTCCACGGCACCGCGATCCCCGTCGGCAAGGACGTGTTCGGCGGGTTCCCTCGCGTGCTCGCCGGGGTGGGCAACGGTCTGGGCGCCACGGTCATCATCGGCGGTGCGTTGCTCTCGGCCTGGCGGTTCGGGCGCCACCGGACCATCCCGGGGAATGGGCGTCGTGCGGGCGCGAACCTGCTCATCGCCTTGGGCACGCTGGTGTTGTCAAGTGGCGGTTTGATCCAGGGCATCGCCGGCAAGGACGGAGCGTTCGTCCTCTCGCTGGCCGTCGGGATCAGCGTGATCTACGCCGGTTTCCTCGTGGCCGCATCGGCGGCGCGCCCCGCCGATGCCGCATTGGCGTCAATCACGCGCCGCGAGTTCGCGCCGTAAGACCTTCCCGGCCAGGTTCCGCGGCAACTCCGCGATGAGATCGACGCTCGTCGGCACCTTGTACCGCGCCAGCCGTTGTGCCACGTGGTCGCGCAGGCTCGCGAGGGTCGGCGTGCTCCCGGGCCGCGGCACGACGAACGCCGCGATCGCCTCACCGGTCCTCGGGCTCGGAACCCCCACGACGGCCGCGTCCACGACATCGGGGTGCTCGGTCAACGCATCCTCCACCTCCGCCGGGTACACGTTGAACCCGGAGACGATGATGAGATCCTTCATGCGGTCCACCAGGCTGAGGAACCCCTCGTCGTCGGCCACCGCCACGTCGCCCGTGCGGAGCCAACCGTTTTGGAGCACCCGGCCCGTCGCCTCGGGATCATTCCAGTACCCGGCGAACACGTTGGGCCCGCGAACCCAGATCTCGCCGGGATCACCCACAGCCGCGTCGCTGCCGTCCGTATCGACCAACCGGACCTCGACTCCCGGGAGCGGCGGACCGATCGAGCCCCACCGTGGGCTGCGGTCGACTGCGGTCGTCGACACGATCGGTGCGGCCTCGGTGAGCCCGTACCCCTCGTAAATCGTTGCGCCGAAGCGAGCGTGGAACCGCTCACCGATCTCCGCCGGCAACTCGGCCGCGCCGGAGACCGCGAGCCGGATCGTCGCGAAGGAGTCGGCCGGAGCCTCGCGGTCCGAGAGTTCCAGGAAGGCCGAGAACATCGCCGGCACGCCGGCCACGATGGTTGCCCCCTCCGCCCGGATGAGCGCGACCGCGCGCGCCGCGTCGAACTGCGGGAGAAGTACCGACCGCATCCCTCCGGAGAGCGCGACACCCAGACCGACGTTGAGCCCGAACACGTGGAAGAACGGGAGCGTCGCGAGCCCGACGTCTTCGGGCCCGACCTGCAGCCCAGGGTGCGACTGCACCTGACCGATGTTGGCCGCGAGATTCCCGTGCGTCAGCATGGCGGCACGCGGCGCGCCGGCCGTGCCCGACGTGAACAAGAGCACCGCGAGTTCGGCGTCGTCGCGTTCGACTTCGACCTGCATGGCCTCGCCCGAGGCGAGCGAGCTCGCGGCCACCGCGCCGGGCAGCGGGAGCAGGTGGTCGGCGTTCGGCCCGCACACGACGACCTTCGCCCCGACGCGCTCGACCTCGGCCTGATGGGCCACTTCCGGCGCGCCCGGGTTCATCGGCACCGCCACCGCGCCGCACCAGAGCGATCCGAGATACGCCTGGACGAACGCGAGGTCGTTCCACGCCGCGATCGCCACCCGGTCGCCCGGTACGACGCCCATCCGGGCCAGACACCCGGCGGCAATGGCCGCCATCGCCTCGAGTTCGGAGAACGACACCTCGCGGTCGCCCTCGACCACCGCGACCGCATCGGGGCGCGGTTCGGCATGGCGCAGCAGGATCGAGACCAGGTTCACGGCGGGAGAGTCTGTCAGCTTTGCCGCGGCCGGGACGGGGGCCGGCCGCTCGCCCCAGCGGTACGCCGGCGACCCGAGCGTACGGCGGATTGTCGGAAACCCGAAAGACGCGCTCAAGCCTGCGCCGCCCGGCGCCGATGACTGGATCCGAACAGAGAAATCGGAAATCAACGGGGCGAAATGGGAGGCACCGATGCGATTCCGAAAGGCGGTATACGGCGCACTCGTCGTGGTCGCGGTAGTTGGTTCGTTCTGGGTTCCGTCGGCGACGGCGGGTGCTGCGAGCGATCCGGGGGCCGCATCTGACTTCGTCGGGCGCACGAACGGGCTACGCGCCTCGCTGGGACTTCCCGGCCTGGTCGTCAACGGCACGCTCGTCGCCAAAGCGCAGGCATGGGCCGAGCACATGGCGGCCGTCGGCGACATCAGCCACTCCAATCTCTCCGACGGCGCGCCCCCCGAATGGATGCGACTCGGCGAGAACGTGGGGCGAGGACCGAGCGTGGATGCCATTCACAACGCGCTCGTCGCATCACCCGAGCACTACAAAAATCTCACAGATCCGGGGTTCCGGTACGTGGGCGTGGGCGTAGTGAACGCCAACGGGACGTTCTTCGTCTCCGAGGTGTTCATGGAATCAGCCTCCCAGCCCGCCCCAACCACGTCCGCACCTGCGGCCGGCACCTCGTCGCCGGGAAGGCCGCGGTCGGCGTATTCTGCGCCGGCCGCGGTCCCGGCACCTCCTCCACCACCACCACCGGTGTGGCTGCCGCTGGCTGCGGCACCGGGCGCGCTGACGCTCGACGGCTGGATGCCGAACAGCAGGCTCCCAGTCGAGTCGTCCGGCCGTCATCACCGCCACCACCACGGCGACACCTGGCTCAGCGCGGTTCGCCACTACGTCCACGGGGCGTATCGGATCTTTTGAGCGGCCGCGCCGCGTGCCGATTTAGGGTGGTACATCATCCGTGACCCGCGTCGGCGCCGAACTCGCAGTGTGACCAACTCGCTCTCGTTCGGCCCGACGACGTGAAGGACGACTTCGCCGACGCCCGCCGACTCGACGAACTCGAGGACGCCGCCCTCGTGGTCGAGGTGACGCGACGTCGGGCCGAGGCCGTCGAGATCCTGTGGCGTCGTCACTCGAGCGCGGTGCTCGGCGTCGCCCGTCGCGTCACCCAGTCGCCCGCCCTCGCCGAAGAGGTGCTGCAAGAGGTGTTCCTCCGACTGTGGCGGGCCCCGGAGCGATTCAACGCCGAACGCGGCGCACTGCGGTCCTTCCTCCTCATGGAGGCCAATGGTCGTTCCATCGACGCGATTCGTAGCGACGTCTCGCGTCGTGGCCTCGAGACCCGGACTGCACCGGCCGACCGCACCGATGCCGACCCGGTGGCCGCCGAGGTCTGGGACGCGGCGATCGCCGACCACCTCCGCGACGCGCTCGACGGACTTCCCGACGGTGAGCGGGAGGCGATCGAACTCGCTTACTACGGACACCATCCGTACAAGGACGTCGCAATCATCCTCGGGGTGCCGGAAGGTACCGTGAAGAGTCGTATCCGTGCCGGTCTCGGGCGGCTGCGCGACCGCCTCGTGGCCGCCGATCTCGGGGAGCAACAGTGGACGAACGATTGAACCCCGAAGAACTCCGAGAACTCCTGGGCGTGTTCGCACTCGGTGCGGTCGACGACGACGAGCGCGAGCAGGTCGAGGCGTTCGTCCTCGAGGACCTCGACGCACGCGCCGAACTCCACCAGTTGGAGCACGCCGTCGCGTGGATCAACCACGCCTCACCGCGGCCGAGCGCGGCATCGTGGGACGCTCTGCACGCGGAGATGCAGCAAGACCTCGCGCTCGACGCCGCGAGCACACCCGAGCGCAACGAACCCGACACTCCAGTTCGCGGATCGTCCGACAGGGAACCCGCCGACAACGTCGTAGCGCTGGACGCGTTCACATCGAAACGCCCGACCAACGCGTGGCGCCGACTCGTAGCGGTCGCGGCCGCGGTGGTCATCGTGGTCGGGACGGCCATCGGGATCGGCAGCGTGATCCTGAAGGACTCCGGCTCGCCCGCGCGCAACGTGGCGCTGAAGGCTCCCGATGGTCGGATTGCGGTCGTGGTGCGCGTCGAGAGCAACGGTAACGGCACGATTCGGACCGCGTCGCTGCCCGCGCCCGCCCCGGGTCACATCTATCAACTCTGGAGTCAACCGTCCGCCACCTCACCGATGCGCTCGGCCGGACTCCTCGGCCGCTCGCCGAGCGGGCAGACGTTCCACATTCCGAGCCATGCCGACCGTCTGGCGATCAGCGAGGAGCCGGCGGGCGGCAGCCACGAGCCCACGACCAACCCGGTTGCGGTGAGCGCGGTCGGTGCGGTCTGACGCCGCGCCTACGGATTCAGGTGCACGACGAACTGCAGCAGGCCTGCGGTGAGAATCAACACCAGCAGGGCGACGATCGCGATCGTGGTACCCGGTCTCATGGCTGCGCTCCTGGGGGGACGATGGTGACGGCGGCGCCGGCGTGGAGTCCACATTCGGAGGCGGCCGACTTGCGGTCGAGGGCCACCGAGACCAGGCCGTAGGAATCGACGACGAGCGCCAACTCCGAGGGCTTGGCGTCGGCGTAGGTCCGTACCCAGCGCGCCTGACGAGCGCCGCCGGGCAGCCGGAGTTCGAACGAGTCGCCCGGCCGCGCACCGAGGGAGGAGAGTTCGTCGGGCCCGATGTTGAGTTGGCAGTTCCCGTAGCGGTCGACCCACCACACCTCACCGACGAGCGTGCCGTCCTCCACCGTCGGGAGCGGGATCAGGCCCGGGGTGAGCCCGGCCGGGTCGACCGGCTCACCGAGTTCGTCGAGCTCGACGCCACGCGCCAGGAACCCGGCCGCGGGGGCGAGCACGTCTCGGCCCGCGAACGTGGGCCCGGGCGCCTCGAGTTGGTATTCGTCGTTGGTGAGGGACACGACCCGGCGAGCGCCCCCGACCATGGCGACCGCGGGCGCCAACAATCCGTTGTCGGGTCCGAGGAAGATGCCGGATTCCGTCTCCACCGCCACACACCGTCGCTCGGTGCCGACGCCCGGATCGACCACCGCGAGCACGATGCCGTCGGGCAGGTACTGCACCGCCCGCACCAACGCGAGGCCGCCGGCGCGGATGTCGTGCGCAGGGATGTCGTGGGTGACGTCGAGGATCGTGAGGCTCGGTTCGAGCCCCAGCATCACCGCCTTACAGACCCCGACGAACTCGTCGACCTGTCCGTAATCCGACAGGAACGAGACGCAATCGGGGACCGGCACGCCGTCGAAGGTACTGGCTGACCGGGGCGGGTCCCGCCTCGGAACCGTCGCTTCCGGTCAGGACTCCCCCAGCTCGCGGGACCGCTCGGTGGCGGCGGTGACCGCGTCGAGGACCGCGGCGCGGACCGAGTGCTGCTCGAGCGCCCGCAGGCCGGCGGCGGTGGTTCCGCCGGGCGAGGTCACGGCCGCGCGGAGTTGCTCCGCGGTGTCGCCGCTGTCGGTCAGCATCACCCCGGCACCCCGAATCGTCCCGTGGACCAGTGTGGTGGCGACATCACGCGGCAGGCCGTTGAGCACCCCAGCCTCGATGAGGGCCTCCGCGACGAGGAAAACGTACGCGGGTCCGGACCCCGAGAGCCCGGTGACGACGTCGAGGAGTCGCTCAGGGACGACGACCACGGTTCCGACCGCCGCCAGGAGGCGCCGCGCCGTCTCGAGGTGCAGATCGGTGGCGAGCGTGCCCCCCGCGATCGCCGCGACGCCCTCGCGCACCAGCGCCGGGGTGTTCGGCATCGCCCGCACCACCGGGCGACCCGGGACCGCCGCTTCCAGCGCCGCGAGCCCGACCCCCGCTGCAATCGATACGACCAGCGCGTCGGTCGGCAGGGTCGGGAGCGCCCCCTCGAGCACGGTACCGACGTCACCGGGTTTCACCGCCACGACCACGACGTCGGCCTCCCCCACGACCCACGATGCGCTCGGGCCGATCCGGACTCCGGCGAACTCGGCTTCGAGCTCACGGCGGCGACCCGGGTCCATCTCGGCGATCGCGACCTGCTCGGGGTCGAGCCCGGAGTCGAGGAGTCCGGCCACGAGAGCTGTCCCCATCCGTCCGCCACCGAGGACCGCCATGTGTTCCACCGGCTCAGGTTACGACCGAGCTCCCGACCGATCGGGGAGAGCACCGACGACGCGACGGGTTGTCGTCGACGGACGCGAGCGAGCCCGGGGACCAAACCGTCGCTTCGCACTTCCCCGAGCGAAGCGGCCGCTCGAACCTCGGGCCCACTCTCAGTTCCCGCCACCCGTCGGTGGCGAGAAGCGTGACTCTAAGACGCGTCGCAGTTGTATGCAACTCACGGCAACTGAAGGCAACGAAATGATTCCGATGGACTATTGGGTTATCGATAGGCGATGGACACCGCAGGCTGGAACCAGCGCTCGGTCAGTTCGAACAGCACCCCGATGATCCGGTCGAGTTCCTCCTCGGTGAGATGCTCGATCGCCACCCGCCCCGTGAGGTACACATCGCCGTCCGGGCCCAGGGAGAAGCGCGCGCCGTAGAGGTCGTGGTTCCGGCGCAACAACCAGCCGTGGAGCGCCGGCAGCCGGGACTCGTCCTCCGGCGCGGGCAGGAAGTACAGCTCGTAGCGCAGGGTCCGTTGGTGGAGGTCGAAGTAGATGGTGGCGGCGTCCCGCCCGTCGCAACCGAACCGCACGTACCAGCGGTGCAGTTCGGCGTCGTACTCGACGTGCTGCACTGCCGACTCTGCCGCGATCGGACCGAAGAGGTGCGTGTCGACCAGCTCGTGGACGGCCGCGAGAGCCTCCGGATCGGGCGTCAGCGACACGACACGGGCTCGCGGGCGAGCAGGTCCGTGTAGAGCCGACGCAGCCGGGCCGCGGTCATGCTCCATCCGTACCGGCGCGCTCGACGTTCCGCTGCGAGCCGCATCGCCTGGGCCATCTCGGGCCGGTGCAGGATCGCCTCGATCGGCGCGGCGTAGTCGACGGGATCCCGGCTGTCGACGAGAAACCCGGTGACGCCGTCGTCGACGAGGGACTGCAGACCGCCGACCGCCGCGGCGACGACCGGTGTCCCGCACGCGGCGGCCTCGAGCGCCACCAGCCCGAACGACTCGCTGTGGCTCGGGACCAGGCACACGTCGACCGCGCGGTAGTACCGCGCCAGTTCCGAGTGGGCCTGGGGCGGGACGAAGCGGACCCGATTCGCAAGGCCGAGCTTGCTCGTGAGTTCGTGGAGCCGGTCCAGCTCGGCCTCGCCGTCGGGACCGCTCGGGCCGCCCACGACGAGCAGCACCGCATCGGGATCCGCGAGCTCGGCCAGGGCCTGCACCGCGAGGTCGGCACCTTTCAGCGGCTGGATCCGCCCCGCGAACAGGAGGGCCGGACCCGCACCCAGCCCCAACGACCGGCGCTCGCGCGCGCCGGTGGCCGCGTCGACCGGGTGGAAGATCTCGTGGTCCACCCCGGGCGGGACGATCTCGATGCGCTCGGCGGCCGCGCCGTAGAGCTGCTCGAGCTGATCGCGTTCGGACCCGGTGGACGCCAACATCAAATCGGCGCAGGCGACGATTTCGTGCTCGATGCGGGCGCGCAGCTCCGGATCGTCGTCGATCCCCGCATCGGCCTTCACCCGCGCCAGCGTGTGGAACGTGGCCACGAGTGGAATGTCGAGTTCGTGCTTCAGTCGGTGCCCCACTGCCCCCGATACCCAGTAGTTCGCGTGGACCGCGTCGTAGACCACACCGTCGGCGACGAGCTCGAGCGTGGCCGCCACCATCGGGTCCACCAGCTCGATGAGTTGGTGCTTGGACACCGGTGCGGCCGGTCCGGCATCGAGGTGGACGACGCGGAAACCGGGCTCCACCACGACCGAATCGGGCTGGCCGGGATGCTCCCGCCGGACCAGGACGTCGCACTCGACGCCCGCTCTCGCCAGCGCGGATGCGAGCGCCCGGACGTAGACGCTCATGCCCCCGCCATCACCCGCGCCGGGCTGCGCGAGCGGGGAGCTGTGAACGGAGAGGACGGCGAGACGGCGCACTGACATGGGGTCCTCGATCCTAACCAAGGCCCCCCGACAACCATTCCCCGGCCTACGCAACTGCTCGCTGCGCTGGGGAGCCGGTACGGATCCTGGTGCCGTCAACCCGACCCGGGGCGTTTGTCAGGTTGGACACCCCCAGCGTCCTCAATGTGACAAGCGCTCGGCGAGCGAGCGGATGGGCTGACCTATTGGGGGGGCTG
>JBDUBS010000222.1:0-1503 GCA_040003875.1 Acidimicrobiia bacterium
ACGTGGCTGTGCACGACGTCCGGTCGGAACTCGGCGATCGCCCGGTCGAAGACCCGGCGGGCGTCGGGGCGCGCGACGTCGGCGGCGTGGAACAGCGCCCGCCGCACCGGGTCCTGGGTGGCGTACTCCTGGAGCGGATACGGCCACGCCGGCACGCTCCCGACCACGTCGGTCCCCGGAACACCGAGCGTGACCACACCGACCTCGTGACCACGGGCGCGGAGCCGCTCGGCCAGCGCGCCTGCGTACTGCTCCGCGCCACCCAGCACTTCGGGTGGCCAGAGGCTCGAGACCATCAAGACGCGCATCAGAAGCCCGTAGGCTACTGGTCCCCAGATCGACCGGAGCCCCCGATCCACGACCGCGACCCACTCCGCGTCGGCATCCTCGCCGACTCCATCGAGCACCCGGGCGGCATCGGTCGTTACGTCCGGGAGGTACTCGCGGCGCTCGCGGCGCGGCCTGACGTCGAGCTTGCAGTGGTCGCGCCCGCGGCTGCCGGCCCGACGGTGCACGCCCTGACCGATCCGAGTCCGGTCCGGCTGCTCACGCCACCACGCGCGGATCAGGTCTCGCTCGCGCTGTGGGATCGGTTCCGCGCCGGGCCGGCGTTCGCGCACGCCGACTCCGAGGTGATCATCGGTTGCAAGCACCTCGTGCCCCGCACGCTCCGGCCCACACTGCTCGTGGTGCACGACGTCCTCACGCTCACGCGCGCCCGCGAGAACGCGCTCGCCAAGCGCGTCCTCCTGCCGGCGCAGTACCGCCGGTCGCTCACCGACGCGTCCGCACTGGTCGCAGTGAGCAACGCCACCCGCGACCGTCTCGGCGCCATCGACGGGTCGTGGGCGGCGAAGTGCACGGTGATCCCCAACGGCATGAGCGAGCGCCTGATCGACGCGCAGCCGGTGTCGCCGCCGGGCATCGGCGACCGTCGCTTCGCGCTGGTGGTCGGCGACCTCACCCCCCGCAAGAACCTCGCGCTCCTCACCGCGCTGTGGCGGGCGGACCCTCCCGCCGGCCTCACGTTGGTGGTCGTCGGGCCGGATTCGGGTACCGACGCGCCGGTGCGCGCCGAGTTGCTCGAGCTGGAACGTTCGGGGCGTGCGGTCTGGATCCGGGGCGCGGCCGACGACGGGTTGCGCTGGTGTTACGAGCACGCCGGCGTCGTGCTGTTCCCGACCTTCGAGGAGGGTTTCGGCCTTCCCCTGCTGGAGGCCATGACCTTCCACGCCCCCGTGGTCGCGAGTGACGAGGCCGCGCTGCTCGAGGTCGCGGCGGGCGCGCCGGCGGTGGCCCACGTTGCGCCCGACGACCCCGGCGGGTGGCGCGTGGCCATCGAACACGCAGTCGCGGACGGGCCCCGAACGACTGCGACTCCGGCGATCCCGGCCGGCGCGATCTCGTGGACCGACCACACGGACCGGCTGGTCTTCCGCGCCCGCGCATTGGCACGCGGGATCCCGTCGCCCCGGACCGCCTGACCGAACCAGTCCGGACGCC
>JBDUBS010000454.1:0-1503 GCA_040003875.1 Acidimicrobiia bacterium
GCCGCCCTCGCCCGCCTCGAGATCACCACGATGCTCGATGCATTGCTCGATCGCTGCACGGGCTTCGAAGCCCGCGGTCCGGTCGAATGGGGCCGCAGCAACAAGCACACCAGCATCCGCCACCTGCCACTCGTCCTCGTGGGTGGCTGACCGGCGTCAGCCGGTCGAGGCACAGGCACGTGGCGGTAGCGTGCGCGGGTGACCGATCTGTTCAGTGCCGCCGCCGAAGCGCGGCTCACGAGCCGGGCCCCGCTGGCGGCCCGCCTGCGGCCCCGCTCTCTCGACGAGGTGGTCGGACAGGCGGATCTGCTCGGCCCCGGTCGGCCGTTGCGCACGCTCATCGAGTCGGACCGGCTCACCTCGGTGGTGCTCTGGGGTCCGCCCGGGACCGGCAAGACCACGATCGCCCGACTCATCGCCGGTGCCACGCGCAAGGCGTTCGAACCCCTGAGCGCGGTCAGCGCGGGGGTCAAGGACGTGCGCGAGGTCGCGGAGCGGGCGCGGCAACGACTCGGTGAGCACAGTCAGGGCACGATCCTGTTCCTCGACGAGGTCCACCGGTTCAGCCGCACGCAGCAGGACGCGCTGCTCCCGCACGTCGAGGACGGTCTGCTCGTCCTGGTCGGTGCCACCACCGAGAACCCGTACTTCTCGTTGACCGCGCCGCTCCTCAGCCGCTCGACGCTCTTCCGGCTCTCGGCGGTCGGCGCCGACGACCTGCGCGTCCTGGTCCGTCGCGCGCTCGAAGACGAGGACCGGGGCCTCGGCGAGGAGCACCTCACGATCGACGAGGACGCGCTGACCCATCTGGTCGACCACGCCGAGGGCGATGCGCGCCACACGCTCACCAGCCTCGACGTCGCGGCCGCCCTCGCATCCGAGAGTGGGTCCGGTGCGATCTCGCTCGAACACGCGGAGACCGCGCTCGCGATGCGGGCCCTTCGCTACGGCGACGACGAGCACTACGACATCGTGTCGGCGTTCATCAAGAGCATCCGCGGTTCGGATGTCGACGCCGGCCTCTATTGGCTCGCCCGGATGATCGAGGCGGGTGAGGACGCCCGGTTCATCGCCCGGCGGATGGTGATCCTCGCGTCGGAGGACGTCGGGATGGCCGATTCCTCGGCCCTTCCGGTCGCAACCGCGGCGGCCCACGCAGTGGAATACGTGGGGCTGCCGGAAGCGGTCCACAACCTCGCCCACGCGGTGATCTACCTGGCCAACGCGCCCAAATCGAACGGGGCCAAGGCCGCGATGGGAGCCGCCCTGGCCGATGTGCGGGACCGTCCCGCCGGCGACGTGCCCATGCATCTGCGCGACGCGAGTTACCGCAGCGCGGGGGCTCTAGGTCACGGGCAGGGCTACGTCTATCCTCACGACTCGCCCGAAGGTTGGGCCGAACAGGAATATCGGCCGCCGGAGGTGACGGGTCGCATGTACTGGCGGCCCAGCGGTCTCGGTGACGATCGTGACCGTCGCCCACCCGGCGCGCAGACCGACGAA